>NZ_JBJMLX010000011.1:0-6232 GCF_045805085.1 Niastella sp. | reverse complement strand
TGAGTGGTCAGTGGTGGGCAGGCAAAGGGCAGAGGGAAGGATCGGCAATCGGCAATCCTGAATCGTGAAACGTCAAACGTGAAACGTGAAAGGGTTCGCGAGAATGTAACGTTCCCTACTATTTTCATTTCTCCTTCCTTTCACCTCTTGTCCATTATCAACTTCCAACTTAATACCTCCTAACCTTCCTCTACCTCGTTAACTTGTCAACTCGTCAACTCGTCAACTTGTTAACTCGTCAACTCGCCAACAACTACCTTCTGCTTATCGCTTTCAATCAACCCATCCCGTAAACGCACAATACGGTTGGCATGATTCGCAATATCTTCTTCGTGTGTAACCAGTACAACGGTATTGCCAGCCGACTGTATCTGGCCAAATATCTGCATGATCTCTATAGATGTCCTGGTATCCAGGTTTCCGGTAGGTTCATCGGCCAGAATGAGCGAAGGGTTATTTACCAGCGCCCGGGCAATGGCCACGCGCTGACACTGACCACCCGATAATTCATTGGGTTTGTGATGGCTTCTGTCTTCCAGCCCCACTTTTTTTATTACATCCATCGCCATCTCCGTGCGTTCCTTGCGGCCAACACCTGCATATACCAGTGGTAAGGCTACGTTTTCCAGTGCAGTAAGCCGGGGCAGCAGGTTGAACTGCTGAAACACAAAACCGATTTCTTTATTACGCACATCGGCCAGGTTATCATCGGCCATTTTACTTACGTCCTGACCATTCAGCACATACTGGCCGGCAGAAGGGGAGTCGAGACAGCCAAGAATATTCATCAGGGTACTTTTGCCGGAACCGGAGGGCCCCATCAGGGCTACATATTCATTTTTATGAATATCCAGGTTAATGCCTTTCAGCACCTGCAATTCCTGTTTACCCATGAAGTAGCTCTTACGAATATCTTCAAGATGAATGATTGAACTCATAGAATAAGTTTATTCCTGTTTTTTAATAACCTTGGGCACTTTGAAGAACGTACCATCTGAGTCGGGGGCGTTTTTAAGTGCTTCTTCGCGGGTAATGGAACCTTTTATCTCATCTTCACGCAACACATTGATGGCATCGGTCATATGTAAAAGCGGTTCCACCCGCTCCGTATTCAATTCATTCAGTTTGTCGACAAAATGAATCATTCGTTGCAGGTCTTTCTTAATTATTTCTTTTTCCTGATCGTTGAACTGCAGGCGGGCCAGGTTGGCCAGGTTCTGAACCAATGCGTCATTTACTTCCATACAAACAAAAATAACTTTTTAAGGCACAAGGGCCAAGATTTCAGGGCACAAGGCTTTATTAGTAGGTATAATTTTGATTTTCAGATTTTTGTACCTTATACTTGAATCTCATGCCTTGTTACCTGGGCCTTGAACCTTGTGTCTTGAGCCTTGAGCCTTGTACCTTGTTTCTTCTTATCTTCGCCCTCCTTATGCAAAGTGTTAATAAAGAGATTGTCATGAGCGGCATCCGCCCTACCGGGTTTTTACACCTGGGTAACTATTTCGGGGCGTTGCGCAACTTCGTGCGGATGCAGGAAGAATACAACTGCTTTTTTATGGTGGCCGACCTGCATGCATTGACCACCCTTCCCGATACAAAAGAGTTAAAAAATAATATAATCCGGGTCCTGGCTGAGCACCTGGCCTGCGGTCTCGATCCCGATAAATGTGCGCTGTACTGCCAGAGCCATGTTTATGAAACTTCAGAGTTGTACCTGTACCTGAATATGATTGCCATGGTGGGGGTACTGGAAAAGACGACCACCTTTAAAGACAAGATCCGTTTGCAGCCGGGAAATATAAATGCCGGATTGCTGACCTATCCTGTATTACAGGCAGCCGATATTTTGTTACACCGCGCCAAACTGGTACCGGTGGGTAAAGACCAGGAACAACACCTGGAAATGGCCAGAGATTATGTAAACCGTTTCAATCACCGCTATGGGGGTGAAGTGTTCCCTGAACCCTTTGCTTTTAACTATGGCAGCGAACTCATAAAAGTGCCCAGTCTCGATGGCGCAGGCAAAATGAGTAAAAGTGAAAACCAATACGCCACCTTATACCTCAGCGATCCCGACGACCTGATCCGCAAAAAAGTAATGAAGGCTAAAACAGATAGCGGACCCACAGAACCAAACACGCCTAAACCCGATTACATCGAGAACATCTTTTTGCTGATGAACCTGGTAAGTGCCCCGGATGTTATTAAGAAATTTGAAGAAGACTATAACGCATGTACCATCAGGTATGGTGATATGAAAAAGCAACTGGCCGAAGACATGGTACGCTTTATAGCGCCTATACGCGAAAAAGCCGAAGCCATTCAGCAGGATACCAACTACCTGAAAAAAGTGATGACCCAGGGAGCTGAAAAAGCCCGGGCCAGTGCACAAACTACCATGCAAATGGTTCGCGAAGCCATTGGGTTGAATTATTATTAAAAAAGCGCGGTCAACAGGTTTAAAACCGGAAAGAATTAATATCTTAAATTTTTGATTGCCCCGACAAATCGGGACGAAACGGGATAGAACTCTATAATAATGGCAAAAGCAAAAAAACCGAAGCATATTGCTGTAGCGGGTAATATCGGTGCGGGCAAAACTACGCTCACCGAGCTCCTCAGTAAACATTATCGCTGGATACCCCAGTTTGAAGATGTAGACCATAATCCCTATCTCTTCGATTTTTATGATGATATGCCCAGGTGGAGTTTTAACCTGCAGATCTATTTCCTCAACAGCCGCCTCAAACAACTGAACGATATTCATCGCGGTACCGAAACCATCGTACAGGACCGTACTATATATGAAGATGCTTATATCTTCGCGCCCAACCTCCATGAAATGGGGTTAATGAGCAAGCGCGATTTTGATAACTACTTCCAGTTTTTTGAAACATTAAAAACAATGGTGCAACCACCCGATCTGCTCATCTACCTGAAAGCATCGGTGCCAACCCTGGTTGCGCAAATACAGAAACGTGGCCGTGAATATGAGGAGAATATCCGGCTCGATTACCTGAAACGCCTCAATGATTTCTACAATAAATGGATCGATGGCTACAAAGAAGGTCCGTTGCTGGTGATAGATATCGATAAAAACAAGTTCCCCGAAAACGATGAACACCTTGGCGATATCATCCGCAAGATAGATTCCCAGTTATATGGTTTGTTCTAATTGACGTATGCAAAAGCTTCAACAAATTCTTAAAGTCCCTTATTATTTCCAGTGGCTGATCCTGTTTTTTGTGTTGCATCAGTATACTGAGTTTATGGGTTTCATAAGAATTTCATCGATGCTTTTACTGATAGTAGAACTGAGTGCAGCGGCCTGGATACTTTTCTTTCTTTTCCGGAAAATGTACCGTGATGCACATAAGGCCGCTTTGCTGGTTTCGGTACTGTTCTTCTGTTATTTTTTCTTTGGCGCCATTCAGGATGCACTGGCCGGCTACCGCCCGCTTTTTAAATGGTCGTTGTTCCCCCGGTTATTGCCGGTAATGCTGTTGGTTTGTGCTGGTACATTTATAGGATTGTTCAGGTATAAAAGATCGCCGGTAAAGTTAACCCGCTTTTTAAGTGGGGTGTTTGTAACATTGATGCTGTTTGATACCTGTTTAATACTATGGCAGGCAGCTACTGTAAAACAGCCTAAAGCACCCATGGCGGCTGAGTCAATAAAACCACTGGCCGATACCGCTGCTAAACCAGATGTGTATTTGATCCTGCTGGATGAATACCTGGGCTCATCGGGTTTGCAGGAATATTATCATTACGACAACAGCGTTTTTGAGTCTTTTTTAAGGCAGAAAGGGTTTCATATAAATACCAGCTCGCGAGGTAATTACCACGCCACTATTTATGCTATGGCCTCCATGCTCAATATGCGGTATCTCGATACAACAGAAGTGGGCCATAGTCCCGGGTTTATATATAAAAATATGATCAGGCTGATAGATCGTAATGCCGTGGTTGAATATTTTAAACGCTTTAACTATTCCATTCATAATTATTCGCCTTTTGTAGTAGGCGGTATCGATCCCAAATATCATTTCTCCATGGTGCCCTGGGATATAGAACTGATCACTTTCAGAATGCTGTATGCCCGCACGGTTGGCAGGATCATTTACGCGGAGCCGCAGGACTATATTGATCTAAGCCCCGTAACAACCTGGTTCAACAAAAAACTCGCTGCTATCTACGAAAAACAAATGCAGGGCGTGTTGGATTCGGCCGGCCGGCAATCACCTGCTTTTACTTATCTGCACCTGCTTATGCCCCATAAACCCTTTATATTCGACAGTACCGGTAAATTTGCCAATACCTACAAAGCAGTAAAAGGCCATAAGCAATCGGGAATAGATAAATTATATCTCCAATATCTGGTCTATACCAATAAGCGCCTGATGAAATACCTGGATCAATTATTTGCCGCCACGCAGGGTAAAGCGGTGATTATGGTAATGAGCGATCATGGTAATCGCGATGCTGTTGCAATGCCGGATAAATTTTTCGGCTTTACAAATTTCAACGCCATCTATCTCCCCAATAAAGATTACCATTTATGGTACGATAGTGTAAGCAATGTGAACCAGTTCCCCTTACTGTTTAATACCTTGTTCGGGCAACAGATACCCCTCAAAAAAGATTCTTCCGTTTATTAATTATGGTAATGAAACAGATTCCCAGTTATACGGTTTATTCTGATTGGCGTATGCCAAAGCTTCAACAAATACTTAAAACTCCGTACTATTTCCAGTGGCTTATCCTGTTCTTTGTGCTGCATGGGTATAATGAATTTATAGGTTATATACGGCTTTCATCGCTGTTACTACTGATCGTAGAATTGAGCGCTGTTGCCTGGGTATTATTCTTTCTTTTTCGAAAAATGTACCGCGACGCGCATAAGGCTGCTTTACTTGTTAATGTACTGTTCTTTAGTTATCTTTTTTTCAGTGCCGTTCAGGATGGGCTGGCTGCACACCCACCCCTTTTAAAATGGTCGCTGTTCCCCAGGTTATTACCGGCTTTTATCTTGCTTTGTTTATTCACCTTTGTGGCATTGTTCCGATATAAAAGATCACCGGTTAAATGGACGCGCTTTTTAAGCGTTATTTTATTAACGCTCGTGCTGTTTGATACCTGTTCAATAATTTGGCAGATGGTTACCGGGAGACCACCTAAAGACCCTGTGGTGGCGGCGTCAATTAAACCGTTGGCCGATACCGTGATTAAACCAGATGTTTATTTGATATTACTGGATGAATACATGGGCACAGCTGGGTTACAGGAATATTATCACTATGACAATAACGCCTTTGAATCTTTTTTAGAACAGAAGGGATTTCATATAAATACCAGATCGAGCAGTAATTACCCCTACACTGTCTATTCAATGGCGTCGATGTTCAATATGCGATACCTCGAGCCTGCAGAATTTGGCTCTACCAAAGACTTTGGTTATAAAAGTATGATAGGGTTGATTGATCATAATGCTGCTGTTGAATACTTTAAACGGTTTAACTATACCATTCATAATTATTCGTTTTTTGCTTTTGGAGGTATAGAACCCAACTACCATGTAATGCCATGGGATATTGAATTAATCACCTCCAGAATGCTATATGCCCGTTCAATAGCAAAGATCGTTTACGGAGGACCCCAAAGCCACATTGATTTGAGCCCTATACAAAACTGGTTTAATAAAAAGCTGGCCGCTGATCATGAAAATCAGTTACAGGGCACGCTGTCCGCTGCGGGGAAGCAATCACCCACCTTCACCTATCTGCACCTGCTAATGCCTCATAATCCCTTTATCTTCGACAGCTCCGGTAAAGCGCCTGATACCTATAAAGCCATAAAGGGTAATGTAATATTGGGATTAGATAAATGGTACCTCCAATACCTGGTTTATGCCAATAAGCGTATAATGAAATACCTGGAACAGTTGTTTGCAGCTACGAAAGGTAAAGCGGTGATCATGGTAATGAGCGATCATGGGTATCGCGACGCTACGCGGATACCGGGCAAATTTTTCGGCTTTACAAATTTCAACGCCATTTATCTCCCCAATAAAGATTACCATTTATGGTACGATAGTGTAAGCAATGTAAACCAGTTCCCCTTGCTGTTTAATACCTTGTTCGGGCAACAGATCCCCCTCAAAAAAGATTTTTCCGTTCACTAATAATGGTAATTCGAAAAAGGCGCTGTTTCCTTTAATTCCTGT
>NZ_JBJMLX010000010.1:0-5621 GCF_045805085.1 Niastella sp. | reverse complement strand
GATTTTCAATTACTGCAACAATGGCAAAAGAATGGTGAGGGCGAACTGGTGTATTATGTTTTTGACCTGTTATGGTTGAACGGGTATAACCTCATGCATCTGCCATTGGTTGAACGCAAAGAAATACTACAACAAATTTTACCGGAACATGCGATGATCCGGTACAGCGATCATATTGAAAATAAAGGCAACCAATTTTTTGAAGCAGCCACTGAACAGGGCCTGGAGGGCATTATAGCCAAAGAACGAGACAGCACGTATACGCCCAAAATTCGCACGCGGCAATGGTTAAAGATCAAAACTGTTCAACGGCAGGAAGTGGTGATTGCAGGCTTTACCGAAACCAGGGGAAGCCGCAGCCATTTTGGCGCTCTTGTATTGGGCGTGTATGAAAAAGATAAACTGATCTACGTTGGCCATACCGGTTCGGGGTTTACAGAAAAATCACTGGCCGCTGTTTACAAAAAGCTGAAGCCGCTGATAATTGACAAACCGCCTTTTGCCACCAAACCCAAAACAAATATGCCCTGCACCTGGGTAAAACCGGTATTGGTGGGTGAGGTGAAGTTCTCTGAATGGACGAAAGACAATATTCTGCGCCAGCCCATTTTCATGGGTTTGCGGGAAGATAAGAATGCCAAAGATGTTCATAAGGAAAATGCGGTAAATGCTGATACCGCTGTACAGGAAGGTGAGGCAGAAACCAAATCCACAAAAAAACAAACTTCCCAGGAGATGCCAACGAAAACAGCGCCAAAGAAAACCGGTTCCAAACCAGTCAAAAAAGAGACTTCAAACAAAGCAACCAATACATTATTGAACTCCGCCGACAAAGAACAGGTTGTTACGATCGATAAAAAAGAACTGACGTTTACCAATCTCGATAAAATATACTGGCCGGCCGATAAATACACCAAACGCGACCTGATCAATTATTACGACCAAATGGCGTCGTTTATTCTTCCTTATTTGAAGGACCGCCCGCAATCGATGAACCGGTATCCCAATGGCATAAATAAACCCGGTTTTTACCAGAAGGATGTTAGTGGCGGAAAGGTGGCCGACTGGATAGTAAAACACGATTACCTGAGCGAATCGGATGGCGAAACAAAACAATACCTGGTTTGTACTGATGAAGCTTCCCTGCTTTATATGGCCAACCTGGGTTGTATTGAAATGAACCCCTGGCACAGCACCACTAAAAAACCAGAGAACCCAACCTGGTGTGTCGTTGATCTGGATCCCGGAAATATTTCTTTTGACAAAGTAATTGAAGCCGCCCAGGTAATTAAACAACTCACAGACGAACTGGGCATTGACACCTATTGCAAAACATCCGGATCAACCGGTTTGCATATTTATATTCCGCTGGGTGCGGCATATGATTACGATCAATCAAAACAGTTAGCAGAATTAATAGTTACCATGGCGTACCATGAAATGCCTTCCTTTACCAGCCTGGAGCGTAGCCCGGCCAAAAGGAAAAACAAGATCTACCTCGATTATTTACAAAACCGAACTATACAAACCATAGCAGCCCCCTACTCCATACGGCCCAAACCGGGCGCTACAGCTTCGGCGCCATTGCATTGGGAAGAAGTTAAAAAGGGATTGAGCATTCAGGATTTTACCATCGAAAATATGTACAGCCGGGCCAAAGAGGTGGGCGATATCTTTAAACCCGTATTGGGGAAAGGCATTAATTTGAAAAAAGTGCTCAGCAAGATCAATAGCATGCAAGGCGAATAAAGCGTTTAAAACGCCTATATCGACTTTTTCATTTTCTGCGGCAACTTTTGCGGGTGGTTCAATATTCCTTTTACAATGCTGTGCGAAGTTTGCAATCCGCGCAACTGTGTTTCTAACAGGTATTGCAGGTCACCAGCCGGTAATTGTTCAATGGCATGGGTATAAATAACCTGTATCGCTTCTTCACCCTTTTCGCTGCTTTTCAACATGTCGTAAATATTGGGGCCTGAGAAGGAAACACCCATTTCTTTCCACTGGTTATACAAATAACCAAAACTGAGTTGTGGCAATGGCTTTTTTGGCACCGGAATGTGACTTTGCATTTGTTCCAGGAATTGACGAAGCGAAAAACTGTTCTGGCGACTTTGATTGGCCAGTAAGGCAAAGCTGCCCCGTAACTCCAGGTTGAAAATAAAATTCAGGAAAGACGCTTCTTCATAAGCCTTGGCCCGTTCGCGGTTAATTGTAGAAAGGTCGTTCAAAATTTCGGCTATTTGTTGGTATTCCACAAGCGTGCAGTTTTGATGTGTTATAATTGACTTCTTCTAATATACTGAAATTTTTTGAGGAGATAAAACACATTTCACCAATTATCGGACAGAATTTGTAAAACCGGTCAGGAAGCTTTCCGGCGGCTGCCTTTTTCCTTCTTTCCAAGACTTGCTTTCAATTGTTCCATAAGGTCTTTTGAGCGGGAATGCACCACCCGCATATGAGGCACCTGAATTTTCTTCCCCTTTGCTTTATCCTTGATCAGCTTTAACAGATCGGCTGAGTAAGTATCTTTAAAATGGGTGATATCAAAATCACCAGACAACTGGTTTATCAGGGCGATGGCCATTTTTAATTCTGCCGGGTTGCTTTTTGTTGCCTTGATATCCAGCTCAGTGGTATCCCGTATTTCTTCACCAAAACGTATCTTGTTCAATACCAATACATCTTCGTGCGGTTTTATTACGCCAATGCTTTCCTTGTTCCGCAACACGTAAGTTCCCAGCCCCACTTTGCCTGTTTCTTCCAATGCGTCACGCAACAGGTTATACGCTTTTACCCCGCTTTTATCCGGAGCCAGGTAATATGGGTTTTCATAATACATGGTATCTATCTCCGTTTCATCAACAAACTCGGTAATATTGATGATCTTGTTCTTTTCCGGCCGTACTTTTTGAAAATCTTCCTCGGTCAATACCACATACTGCCCATCGAGGTTGTAACCACGCACAATATTCTCCCACGCCACTTCCTTGCCCGTTTTTGCATTCACGCGTTGGAAATGAATGTTTGAATGGTCCTTCTTATCCAGCATATCCAGGTCAAGCTCACTGCCTTGCACTGCGCTGTAAATTTTTATGGGAATGTTTACCAACCCAAAACCGATGGCTCCGGTCCAAATGGCTCGCATAACAGTTTTTTTATTAGGTTCAGAAACTTTTATGCCAGTAGTTATCACCCGTAAATTGAAAGCGTTATTATTTCAACCTGAAGGATCCCCGTACCAAATCTGCTGGTTATACCGGTAAGGCCATAATTACCTTCCAAACGCTGCAAATGGGTATTTTTTTGCGCAGGTATACTGGCCGTATGATTGTAATCCTAATTTGAAACAAGCGGCAATGAGATATTTATGCCTGGCAGCTGATTACGATGGCACCCTTGCTACTCATGGCAAAGTAGAACAGGAAGTTATTGATGCGCTGTACCGGCTTAAAGCCTCTACCCGTCAACTGATCCTGGTTACCGGTCGGGTGCTGGATGAACTGAAAGTTGTTTTTCCCGGATATGAGATCTTTGACCGCATTGTTGCTGAAAACGGCGCCCTGTTGTATAACCCGGCCACCAAAGAAGAACGGTTGCTGGGTGAACGGCCACCTGAATCGTTTATCAGCCAATTGCATCACCAGGTAAAACCATTGTCGGTTGGTAAAGTGATTTTGGCCACCTGGGAACCGTATCAAAACACCGTTTTGGAAGCCATTAAAAAAGAAGGACTGGAGCTGCAGGTGATCTTTAACAAAGGCGCGGTGATGATATTGCCGGCCGGCATCAATAAAGCAAAAGGGTTGAAAGAAACGTTGAAGGAACTGAATATGTCATTGCATAATGTGGTGGCGGTGGGCGATGCGGAGAACGATAATGCCATGTTGCAGGCCGCCGAATGCGCTGTAGCCGTTTCTAATGCGTTACCAGCCGTTCAACATCACGCAGACTGGGTTACAGATCAACCGCACGGGAAGGGCGTAATACAGCTTATAGACCGTTTACTGGAAAACGACCTGCAGGACGTGGATTGCAGATTAACACGACATTATCTGGACTTGGGGCAGCGTATCACCGGAGAGAACTTCAGCGTTTGTCCATACGGACCCAATATCCTGCTCTCGGGCACTACCAAAAGCGGCAAAAGCACCATGACCACTTTTTTATTGGAAAAACTACTGGAAAAGAATTACCAGTTCTGTTTAATAGATCCCGAAGGCGACTATCTTGAACTGCCCGGCGTTGTGCGAATTGGTGATAATGAACATGCGCCTGCAGTGGAAGAGGTATTGTCCATACTGAACAATCCAATGCAAAGCGTGATCGTTTGTATTCTGGCCATTCCGCTCGATGACCGGCCACGCTTTTTCAATAGCCTGTTAACGGCGTTATCACAAATGCGTAAGGAAACCGGTCACCCGCACTGGATCATTGCAGATGAAGCGCATCATATGCTGCCCGCACCGGCCGCACCCTCCTACTACGCTATACCTGATGATTTTAAAAACTTCGCATTCGTCAGCATTTCTACCGAAGGCATGAATGAAGCCGTGCTGAATAAAATTACGCTGATAATTTCTATGGGCGATGATGCCGCGAAAGCCATCGGGGAATTCAGTCAGTTCAGAAAGATCCATTTAGACCAAAACGCCGTAACGCCGCTGCAAAAAGGCCAGGCCTGGGTATGGGACGTTGCAGACGGCAATGAACCGGTGCTTATAAAAACAGGCATCCCGGTACATCTGCAACAACGCCACAAAAAGAAGTACGCTACAGGTGATATGGATTATAACAGTTTTTATTTCCGCGGACCTGAAAACAAACTGAATTTAAAAGCTTACAACCTGGTGGTGTTTACACAAATGGCAGCAGGTATAGACGAAGAAACCTGGTATTACCATTTGATAAGAAAAGACTACTCCAACTGGTTGCGGCATTCGGTGCACGATGAAGAACTGGCGTCGCTGGTTGATAAAATTGAAAATGATGGGCAACATATTGCCGGTAGCCGCCAGGCTATTGTTGACCTGATCAATGATCGTTATACAGCATAATTGCTGCACTACATTGTATTAGGCGCATAGCGCTTTTTTGCCCTAATTTTACACCCGTTCCACATTACTATTCCCACCCAACCAGGTAACAGTCTGCACCTATCATTTAACCAGTAAACCTTTTATATGCTTGTACCATACCCTGCATTTGCGGAGATCTATAACCGCTTTTATGATCCGTTGGTATTTTTTGCGCGGAAATTCCTGTTCGATCCATTGGTGGCAGAAGATCTTGTAACCGAACTGTTTTTAAAGTACTGGCAGAAACAGGATCAATTCAACTCGCCTATTGCCGTAAAAACCTTTTTATACATCAGCACAAGGAATGCCTGCATCAACCACAATCAAAAATTCCGTATACAGGCCCGGGCAAAGGTCGATCTCCGTATACTGGCCGACGAACTGGAAGAATCCGTTCTGCATAGTATTACCCGGTCAGAGATACTGCGCGATGTGTATTCCGGCGTGGAATCATTACCCCTTCAATGTCGTAACATCATTTTGCTCAGCTTCCTGGGCGGGCTCAGCAATAAACAAATAGCCCGGCACCTGCACTTGTCG
>NZ_JBJMLX010000009.1:0-11591 GCF_045805085.1 Niastella sp. | reverse complement strand
TTCCTTGCTGCTGCCTCCCGTAGGAGTCTGGGCCGTATCTCAGTCCCAGTGTGGCTGACCATCCTCTCAGACCAGCTACCCATCGCGGCCTTGGTGGGCCGTTACCCCGCCAACTACCTAATCAGGCGCACGCCCATCTTCAAGCGACGGATCTATAACGATAAGATGATGCCATCTCAACCGTATTACGGGGTATTAATTTTCGTTTCCGAAAGCTATTCCCCACTTGAAGGAAGGTTGCGTACGTGTTCCGCACCCGTTTGCCGGTCGCCGCCCATGTATTGCTACACTGCGCTGCCCCTCGACTTGCATGTATTAAGCCTGCCGCTAGCGTTCATCCTGAGCCAGGATCAAACTCTCCATTGTAAATGAGTTTTGATCACTTAGCTAAATTCTCTCAATAAGAAAATCAACTTTGTGAATCGTGTTAATTTTTTTCGAGTCGCTAGATTCTTACCTTGATTAATTTACTTGAAATTATTCAAGTGCTGTTGCTTCCAAACTTTCAAAGATCTTAAATATCGTATGTTATTTTTCCTTTACCTCCGTCCAACCTCACTCATTCGTTATTATCTACTTCGTATCTTGCTCTCGCATCCTCACTTTCTCTCTCCCCTTCCTCTCCTCGCTTCCCCTCTTTTCGATTGGGGTTGCAAAGGTAATGTTTCTCATCTATTGCTTCAAAATTTTTCTTTCCCTTTTCGCAATTTCTTTTTCTCTGATTTCGTTGCAATTTTTTAAGAGCTTTTTCGTTCAAACCGGGCTGCAAAGATAAGCTCATTTCACTCTCACTTCCAAACTTTTTTTCATCTTTTTCTTCTGCTCTTTCTCTCAGTTTGTAAGCCTATTTTATCTGCAGTTGGTAAACGATTTCTATGTAAAGAGCTTTTGTGTAGTGTGCTTTTTTGTAAAGCGGGCGGCAAAGATAGGCGTGTTTAACTTACTACCAAATAATTTTCGTTCTTATTTTCAACCCTTTGGTGAAACGCTCTTCCCGCAAGGGTTTCAGCAGAATATTTTTTTTACAGGCGTTTTTACACTTAATAATTCGCTTTCAAAATTGTTTCATCTTCCACGTCACTAACGTCCCACTATTATGTTCAACCGATCTTAACATTTTGGGTGTTCAAAAAATAAGTATCGGGGTACACTACTTTTTGTAAAAACAAGCCATGCCCCGGCACCGCAAAATCGGCCCGCGTACAGTCCTTTGCTTCGATGATTTCCCTGAATTGCTGAAGGGTTATTTTCCCCCTTCCCACCTGCAACATGGTACCCACCAAACCACGCACCATCCCCCGTAAAAAACGGTTGGCTTTTACCCGGTAAACTGCCCCCTGCGGCTGCACTTTCCACTCACTGTACAGGATGTTACAGTTAAAGGTATATACCTGGGAATTGCGTTTCGCAAAGGAGGTAAAGTCGGTATACTCCTTTAATACAGCAGCAGCTGCATGCAACCCCTCCCAGTCGAGGGTATAAGGGTAAAACCAGGCGCGGTCAACCAGGAACGGATCTTTTACCTTGTAGATAAAGTATTCATATTCACGGGCAATGGCATCGAACCGGCAATGCGCGGTTTCGGCTACCGGCACAATCTGCCTGATAGCCACATCGGCTGGTAAAATAGCATTGAGGTTATAAATGGCCTTCGGATTTATAGGGTTCTCCAGTTCGAAATGATAGTAATTCTGGCTGGCATGCACTCCGGCATCGGTTCGGGATGACCCGGTTAGGGGGACCGCCCCCCGGAAATAAACCTCCAGGGCTTTTTCCAGCTCGGCCTGTATAGTTAATGCATTGTGCTGCACCTGCGAGCCTGCGTATCGCCCGCCATGGTATGCCACTTCCAAAAAATATCGATTCATGGGGCGCAAGTTAAAACACAGTTCTAAGTTTTAAAGTTCAAAGTTTAAGGTTCTTGCCTCTGCATTTCTAAGTGGCTGGTTGCCGGGTTCGTAGGTTTTGAGGCAAAACAGCCAGATTTCTTCGCAAATCCTTTTAGACTTCTCTTAGAATCCTCTTAGGCTTCTTCGCAAATTTGCGAAGAACTTGCGAAGGATTTGCGAAGAAGGGTAAGCTGCATCTTTGCTAAGGGGCGAACGAGACTAAGCCCCTGCTGCCTGCACTGCCCTACCACCAGGGTTGCACTGAATAGAAGGTTCCAGTGCAACTCCAGTGCAACTCCTAGGAAACTCCCAGGCAACTCCCAGGCAATCTCGAGGCAATCCTTATTAGGAATAGCCATAAATTTAGGGTAGCTGAAGCGAGAACACGGCACCTTGTACCTGATAACCGGTAACTCAAGAACTTAGAATCTATGAACTGAATCTTAGGTTCCGGCACTTTCAACTTTAAACATTGAACCTGGGACTATTGTATTTTCACCAGCTTTTTAAACCTGGTCACATAGGCCTCATCGCCTAATAAGTCATACAACTGCTTGAAGTTTGCCGTATCGGCGGCGAAGGGATAAGCCAGTTCGAGGAATTTATATTTTGACGTGTCACCGGTGAACAATTCCGACAACGCCTTTATTTGCCGGGCGTATAAACACATGGTTTTGAAGTATTTTTGAGCAACGGCCAGCCGCTTTTGCTCATCGCCCTCAGCCATCATCTTTACCCGCATTTTATCTACATCATTATCTGTCGCCAGTTTTGCACAGTCTGAATTGATCATTACCAGCTTGTTGGAGGTTTCTGCTTTCTTTTCAGGTTCTGCAGTTTTTGGCTTTTCTGTTTCTGCTGGTTTTGTAACCGCCTCCGCAGTGTCTTTTTTCGTAACCGGCGACTCCATTACGGCTTTCGGGGTTTCTTTGGCAGGTTCTTCTTTTTCTTTTTTAATGGGAGTTACTGCAGTTTTAACCGAGTTATCGGCCGCAACCGGTTTTACCGCTTCCTCTTTTACCACTGCATTTCCCTGAACCAGTTCTACCTGCATTTTACCGTAGTCAAACAGTTTTGCAGTAGCCGTATCCTTCGTTACCGGCTTTACAGGCTCGGGTTGCGTTTCGGGTTTGGGCTTGTATAATGGCTTGGGTTCTTCCGCCGTTGTACTTTTTTTCATTTGCGGCGATTCCAGAATTATGGTAACCGTATCGGTGGTGGCGGGCTTTTTTTCCGTTGGGGCCGGCCGCCAGGTTTCTTTCTTTATTTGTTCAGCTACCTGTTCTTTGTTTTGGGCAGGGAGTGGCTCTTGTTTAGCCTCGTTCTTTACAACATTGGTAGTTGTGCTATTTTCAGCAGGAGGCGTAACGGCCGGTTGGGTTTGAACCGCAGGCTTATTCTCCGCTTCTTTTTCTTCATTTATATATACGGTCACCACTTTAGCGGGGGTTTCACTGCTATCGACAAACACCATTTTGGTTTCCCCGTTTTTTGACTGCTGCTGAATTTTAGCCACGCCTGCTGTAACCGGTTTATCATTCAGGCCCCGCTCTTTGGGGTCATATTTGGTAACCGCAGAATCGGTAGTGGCCGATTGCAAGCCTGCCCCCACTTGCCCGGGTTTCACAGTTGCAGAATCGGGAGCAGCAGCGATGGAACCTTTTTTTATAGCCGAATCTATGATAGCCTGTACGCTGTAAATGTTATCCGTTTCTTTGGGTTGAACCGGTTTTTCTTCTGCCTTCACCACCTGTTGATTGTCGGCCGGTTTTCCCTCGGCATCTGCCACGCCGGGCACCTTATCCAATTCCTTCTTCACTATTGAGGTATATAAAACAGAAGAATCATTGACCACGGCGGCCATTAAAGTAGCAAAAGCATCATCCTTTTTACGTTCGCCATACAACAGGTTGCTGTTGCCGGCATCCTTCATGGGACGTATAGTTTCATCGGTTTGCAGATCGAGCAGGGCCCAACCTTTAGCACTTTTTACCAGTTGAAAACCATGGTCTTTATTCTTTAATGGAACAGCAAAACGCTGCGGCTGGGCAGCCTGCTGTGGAAAACCGATCTCGAAATTGCAGGTCTTATCGGGCAGTCCGGCAATAATCAGGTGCCCAATAGCAGAGGAACTGTATACCTTGTCTTCCATCTGCACATAGAAAGGCTGCAGGTTTTCAGATTGCAGGTACACATATAAAGACTGCTGTGCCAGCGCTGATGTATACGAAATACACAACCCTGATACAAAAGCAAACAGTTTTATAAGTCGGGAAGGATTGCTCATAGTAGCAAATCTACTCATTTGCCTTTTTACCACAGCCACTTATACATTTTTTTACAATTATTAAGGAACTGCCCTCCTATCTTTACAACTCTTAAATTCTAAAATTTCGATATGAGAAAGGTTTCACTAGTAATATTGGCGCTGGGAATACTGCCCCGCCTGTGGGCCCAGCAACAGGAAGAGCCAACACCCGACACTTCGTGGAAAACACAGTACCGGGAAAGCGCCCCCCGCATTAATGACCTGGTTCACACAAAACTGGACGTAAAATTCGATTACAGCAAATCATACATGAATGGCAAGGCCTGGATCACCCTGGCCCCCCACTTCTACTCCACCGACAGCCTTACCCTCGACGCCAAGGGTATGGATATTCACAAGGTGGCCATCGTAAAAGGCGGTTCAACCCAAACCCTGAAATATCAGTACGACGGCTTGCAGATAAATATCAATCTCGATAAAACCTATAAAGGCGGGGAACAGTATACCGTGTATATTGAATATACCGCCAAACCCAATGAAGTAAAAGTACAGGGCAGCGCGGCCATTACCGATGCCAAGGGGCTGTATTTCATCAACCCAAAAGGTGAAGAAAAAGATAAACCTACCCAGATTTGGACACAGGGCGAAACCGAAGCTACATCTGTATGGTGCCCCACCATTGACAAGCCCGACCAGAAAACCACCAACGAGTTCATTATGACCGTTCCGGCCAAATATGTTACGCTTTCAAATGGTAAACTGGTTGCTCAAAAGAACAATGCCGATGGCACCCGTACCGATGACTGGAAAATGGACCTGCCTCACGCCCCCTACCTGTTCTTTATGGGTGTAGGTGATTACAGCGTTATAAAAGACAGCTATAAAGGCAAGGAAGTAAATTATTATGTAGAAAAAGAATACGCCCCTGTAGCTAAAAAGATCTTTGGCCACACCCCCGAAATGATGGGCTTTTATTCAAGAATACTGGGGGTAGAATATCCCTGGGTGAAATACTCACAGATCGTGGGCCGCGATTATGTTAGCGGCGCCATGGAAAATACGACTGCTACCCTGCACCAGGAAAGCGCTCAGCAGGATGCCCGTGAACTGGTTGATGGCAATAGCTGGGAAAGCACCATTGCCCACGAATTGTTTCACCAGTGGTTTGGCGACCTGGTTACCTGCGAAAGCTGGAGCAACCTCACGCTGAATGAATCGTTCGCCAACTACAGCGAAACACTGTGGGATGAATATAAATATGGTAAGGATGCCGGCGACGCACAAAACTTTGGCGATATGCAAGGCTATATTCAAAGCCAAAGCGAGAAAAAAGACCTGGTTCGTTTTTATTATAATGATAAAGAAGCCATGTTCGATGCCGTTAGCTATAATAAAGGCGGCCGCATTTTACACATGCTGCGCAGCTATGTGGGCGACAGCGCTTTCTTTAAAGCATTGAACCTGTACCTCACTACCAATAAATTTAAAACAGGCGAAGCGCACCAGTTGCGCCTGGCTTTTGAAGAGGTAACTGGTAAAGACATGAACTGGTACTGGAACCAATGGTATTTTGGCGCCGGTCATCCCAAACTGACCATCGATTATAATTACGACGATGCCGCCAAAAAAGTCCAGGTTACTGTTAAGCAAACACAAGCCGGCGATAAAGTATTCACTTTACCAATCGCTATCGATGTGTACAATGGCGCTGAAAAAGTTCGCCACAATGTATGGGTAAAAGATAAAGAAGATACCTTCTCTTTCTCTTATGACAAACGCCCGGACCTGGTAAATTTTGATGGTAAGAAAACCCTGCTGGCCGAGAAAAAAGACAACAAATCGCTGGAAAATTTTATTCACCAGTACAAATATGCCGGCACTTACCTCGACCGCCGCGAAGCCATTGATTTTGCCAGCAAAAACCAGGACAATGCCAAAGCGCAGGAACTGATGCTGCTCGCTTTAAAAGATAAATACTTTGGTTTACGCTCTTACACCATCGGCAAACTGGACCTGAAAAATGAAACTGTAAAAAAACAGACTGAACCCATTCTGGCCGAGATCGCGCAAAATGATCCTAAAGCGACTGTACGCGCCAGCGCACTGGGTGTATTGGTTCAATTTAACAATGGCGCCTATAAATCACTTTACACAAAACATGTAAACGATTCATCGTATACTGTTGCCGGTATTTCGCTGGACGCCCTGTTTAAATTAGACAGCGCCGCTGCAGTAGCTGAGGCAAAACGCCTGGCGAAATATCCAGCCAAAGGCAAACTGGTTGAAACCATCACCACCATCATGGTGAAATCGGGTGATGAAAGTAATTTTGATATTGTTGCCAAAGCATTTGGTGACATGCCAATATCACAAGCCAAATTCAACCTGCTGCAACCTTTCTGCCAGTTCCTGGGTGTGGTAAAAGACACTGAGAAAGTAAAGAAAGGCGTTGATATGGTGATTGAATTCCGTGATGCCCTGGCCGCTTACGGTTTAGTTCCGTATGTAAACAACCTGCTGACTGGCGTTATTAAAAAGAAAGAAGCTGCCAGCGCTCCTGCGGCACAGATCGAGTATATTAAAACGAAGATGGAATCTGGGTATAAGAAAGGATTCTAACTAACAAGTTGACTCTTTATATAAAAGGCCTCCTTAGTGATAAGGGGGCCTTTCGTTTTGGTTCGTAGGTTATTGAGTGTTAGTTATTGAGTTCTTTAACTCATAAACTAAAGAACTCAATAACTTACAAACTGTATTCATGTAACGAAAAATTGCAATCCACAACATACGCCTTCTACTAACTGTATTTTACCAGCCACCACTGGCTCCCCCACCACTGCTACTGCCGCCGCCATAACTGCCACCTCCGGAACTCCCGCCTCCCGAAGACCCGCCTGATGACCAGCCGCCTCCTGATGAATGGCTACCAAACAAATTCCAGTCGTCGCGTGGTATGTACCCGTCACGGGTATACCATCCACTGGACAGCGGCCTGCCGTACTTGAGATACAGTATACACACCAAAATTATCCCGCCGATTATTGAAAAACCAATTACCGGGTTGTTGTTGTCATAAGGCTTATCTACTGATTCATGCTGTATAATAGTGGGAGTCAGATAGGGCGCTGTTGCTTGTTGTGCAGCAAGCGCAAGGTTATCAAGCCGCTGTTCTATAGCAATAACCGCTTCTTTTATTCCGGCAAAAAATAATCCTTGTTTAAAATTCGGCACCAGGTTATTATCAACGATCTGCTGGCAGCTTTCATTGGTAAGAATGTTTCCCAGGCCAGTGCCTACCTGTATTCTTACTTTCCGGGGATTGCGGCTAACCATCAGCAACACCCCGTTGTTCTTTATTTTATCGCCAACACCCCAGGTATTAAAATACGCCAGGGCTGCTTCTTCAATAGTATATTCCTTTTCTGTTTTGGGATCGGTTAGCGACTCCAGGGTAACCACTACAATAGCATTGGTAGTTTGTTTCAAATACGACTTCAATTCAGTTTCCAGCGTATCTCTTTCACTGCTGGTGAGGAACCGGCCGAAGTCGTTCACCGCTTTGTGCGGCACCGGTAATTTCTTTACAAAAGAATTGAGTTCCTTTTGTTGGGAGAAAGCAAAAACACTGGATAAAAGCAGGAATAGGATTAAGAAGTTGCGCATTCTTAGTAAAGAGTTGGGTTTGTAGATTCTGTGTATTGAGTTCGTTAGTTGTTAGTTCTTTAGTTTGTTAGTTATGAAACTAACAAACTAAAGAACCCAATAACTTACAAACTGTGTTTATGTAAAACGAATAGTTACAATCCACTACCTACGCCTGTTACTTAATTATATTCTACCAACTACCGCTGGCTCCGCCGCCACCGCCGCCACCACCACCGAAGCCGCCGAAACCTCCACCACCTCCGCCGCCCCAGCCGCCGCCGCCACCAGACCAGCCACCGCCACCGCTGCTGCGACCGAGCATATTACCCAAAATAAAGGGGCCTAACCAGCCTGAACCACGACGGCTCATCATTCCACCGCCGCCTCCGCGATTACGGCCACTAAAGATCACCACCATGATGATGACAAAAACAATGAGACCGATCGGGAATCCGCCACCGCCTTTTTTCTTGCGGTAATTATCCGGCGCCTTGTATTCACCCGCGGCTGCTTTTATGATTGAATTGGCCGCTTGCGACAACCCATCATAATAATCGCCCGATCTGAAGTTGGGCTTAATATCATTTTCGATGATGTGATTGGCAGTAATATCAGGAATGGCGCCTTCGAGGCCATACCCCACTTCGATCCTGATCTTGCGGTCGTCAATAGCCGCTAAAATAAGAACGCCATTATTTGTTTTTGCATTCCCGATGCCCCAGCTACGAAGCACCTTCAATGCATATTCTTCAATAGGATAATCATTGAGTGTTTTAAGCAGCACAATGGCCACCTGGTTGCTGGTGCTGTCGTCGTAAGCCACCAGCTGTTGTTCCAGTCGTTGTTCTTCGTCCGGCGACAATACGCCGGCAAAGTCATTTACCAACTTTGGGGGATTCGGTCGGGCGGGAATATCCTGTGCCGACGCCAAAAACGAAATAAAGCACAAGGCCGGAACAAGAAGTAGTTTGAGTCTCTTTATCATTGTTAATATGCCTATCTATTATTGATCTGCCAGCAGATACCGGTTACCAGATCCCGGTTCCCGGTATCTGGCAACTGATTTATTACTTTCCAAACACCAGGTCGTCGGGTAATTCATTTTTATCGGTAGAGCGGTCGTACGGAAAATGCGTTCTTAACGCCTGCCCCACATCCGCGATCACCGCCTCAATGGCATCTGCAGGCAGGGCATTGCTAAAATGCTTTTTCATCACCGATACTTCCTCATTCCAGAAAGTTTGCCCAACTTTTTCGTGAATACCCTGGTCGGCCAGAATGGCGAACTGGCGATCCTTCATGGCAATATATACCAATACGCCGTTGCGATCTTTGGTCAGATCCATTTTAAGACCCCAAAAAACTTCAGCGGCCCTGTCGAGAGGATCAACAAACCGGCAGCGGCTTTCGGTATACACCCGGATCTCGCCACTGGTTTGTTGTTCGGCCAGGCGTATGGCATTTACAATACGCTCCTGTTCGTCGGGCGAAAAAAATTCTTTCCTTTTACCGAAAGGGTTATAGGCCATAAGGGTATTTTTAGAATTGTACTTTAGGTGCTTTTTCAGAACCGGCGTCAGCTGTGAACCCTTGTTTTACTTTGAACCCGAACATGCCGGCAAAGATGTTATTGGGGAAACGACGAGCCGTAGCGTTATAATCCTGTACTGCTGTATTAAAGTCGTTACGGGAAACTTTGATGCGGTTTTCTGTTCCTTCCAGTTGCGTTTGCAGGTCTCTGAAATTTTGTGTAGCCTGCAATTGCGGATACTGTTCAGCTACTACCAGCAATTTGCTTAAAGAACTACTCAACTGGCCTTGCGCCTGTTGAAACTGCTGTACTTTTTCAGGAGTGAGGTTATCTGCATTTATATTTACAGAAGTAGCTTTTGCCCTTGCTTCAATTACCTGGGTCAACGTAGTCTGTTCAAAATTAGCAGCGCCTTTTACGGTGCTTACCAGGTTAGGGATCAGGTCGGCACGACGTTGATAATCACTCTGAACATTGTTCCACTTGTTTTTCACATTTTCATCGAGGTTTACCATCTTGTTATATCCATTGCAACCGCAACCTCCGAGTATTAAAATGAATAACACCACAACGATAAGGACCAGATTACGAGATTTCATATCAATTTAGAGTTTTATGTCTTATAAATGTACACAATTCATTTGATTCACAAACTGTTAAGCTATGCATTCCTGTGGATGGCCTTTAACATCCACCCGCTGCCCAACATTGCCAACATTATGCAATATTTAGTCGCGGCGGCATGGTTTTCGTTACAGAAGGATTGGCTAAATCTTATTTTATGAAGCAAATAATCATTTGCAGTGGTTTATGTATCACCCTGTTTATCACCTGTTGCGACAAAAAGAAAGATAAAAACAACAACGCCACCGCCGCCATTCTAAAAGATACTGTACTTACCAGCCAACTCAACCATCCCTGGGAAATTCTGTGGGGACCTGACAATTTTATCTGGATGACCGAACGTACCGGTAAGATCAGCCGGGTTAACCCTGCCACCGGCGCCGTTACCTCATTATTAACCATCACTGATGTAACTGCCCAGGGCGAAGGCGGCTTACTGGGCATGGTTTTGCATCCTGATTTCTCTACCACGCCCCAGGTATTTGTGGCGTACAACTATATGAGCGGAAGTAATTACCAGGAAAAGATCGTTCGCTATACCTACAATGGTTCCACCTTAATCAGTCCGCAAATTATTCTCGATAATATAAAAGCTTCCAGCATTCACAATGGCTGCCGGTTATTGATAACGCCCGATCGGAAATTATTCATCACTACCGGCGACGCCAGTGACCAAACAAACCCGCAAAACAAAAGCGCGCTCAATGGTAAAGTATTACGATTGAACCTCGACGGTAGCGTTCCGGCCGACAACCCAACCGCCGGCAGCCCTGTATGGAGTTTTGGGCATCGCAACCCGCAGGGACTAGTTTACGCCAACAACCTGCTCTACAGCTCGGAACATGGCCCCTCTACTGACGACGAGATCAACATCATAGAAAAAGGACGTAATTACGGCTGGCCAACCGTTACCGGTTTTTGCAATACAAGTAATGAACAAAGCTTTTGTACAGCCAACAATGTTCGCGAGCCTTTACAGGCCTGGACGCCCACCATTGCCCCCAGCGGGTTGGATTATTATGATAAAGATCAGATACCGCAATGGAAAAATTCCCTGTTACTCGCCGTGTTAAAGGATAGCCGGTTGATCCAGTTAAAACTAAATACTGCCCGCACTGGTATCGACAGTACGTTTGAATTCTTTGTAAATAAATACGGCCGCATGCGTGATGTTTGCATTTCGCCCGAAGGGAAAGTTTTTGTTTGTACGGATAATGGGAACGATGATAAGATTGTTGAGGTATCGAGGAGGTAGTTGATCAGCCCTCCAGGCATTTGGTTACCTCGCTACTGTTTCTGCAGCGTAACTACCAACACCTGGTGGATAGTAACTTTTGCCGGTACGCCCTGGTAGTCCTGTGTAGTAACGGTATCATACACGATTGTCATTTTCATGGTATTGCCGGTAAACGCCACTTTACAGCCAGTGGGCGGGTTTGGCAACAAACCACCCGTAAGCAGATCGAGGAAACCACCGTTTGCAAAATTCAGCGAGTCGGTTCCTATTTTCGTATAATCTGAAGTAGCGCTTTGCGGCGAAACGGTTTGATCCAGTGGCAAGGGGAAGGAATCGATGAGGTTAGCACCCTGATACAAATAGGCGGTAGGGCTGGTATGCACGCTCAGGGTGATG
>NZ_JBJMLX010000008.1:0-6220 GCF_045805085.1 Niastella sp. | reverse complement strand
CATTACAAAGGGACTGGATGTAGAAGCCATACGGCAACAGTTCCCGGCGCTGAACCGGCAGGTGAAAGGACAGCCCTTAGTATATTTTGATAATGCCGCTACGACTCAGAAGCCGCAAGTGGTGATTGATGCACTGGTTGATTATTATACCAATTTCAATGCAAACGTGCATCGGGGTATCCATACGCTGGCCGAAGAAGCAACCGCGCTTTTTGAAGCCAGTCGCAATGCCGCCCAACAATTCATACATGCTTCCTCAAGGGAAGAGATCATCTTTACCCGGGGTACTACCGAAGGCATTAACCTGGTAGCGTATACCTGGGGACGTAAAAATATAAAAGCAGGGGACGAGATCATTATCACGGAGATGGAACACCACTCCAATATTGTTCCCTGGCAGATCCTGTGCGAAGAAAAAGGCGCGGTGTTAAAAATGATCCCCCAACAAAACGGGGAGTTATTGCTGGATGAATTTAAAAAGCTGCTGAGTTCAAAAACAAAACTGGTATCCGTAGTGCATGTATCCAATGCATTGGGAACCGTGAACCCGGTAGAAGAAATAATCAAACTGGCGCACCAGGCCGGCGCATTGGTAATGATAGACGGGGCGCAATCAACCGTTCACCTGGACATAGATGTACAGGCAATGGATTGCGATTTCTTTGCTTTCTCCAGCCATAAAGTATATGGCCCAACCGGGATAGGGGTGTTGTATGGTAAAAAGAAGTTGCTGGAAGCCATGCCGCCGTTTCAGGGTGGGGGTGAAATGATAAAGGAAGTGACGCTGGAAAAAACAACCTATGCCGACCTGCCTTATAAATTTGAAGCCGGTACACCCAACATTGGCGATGCCGCCGTGCTGAAGACCGCACTTGAATTTGTAACTAAGATCGGCAAGGAAAAGATCCGCAACCACGAGAACGAATTACTGGCCTATGCCACCGAACAGTTGGTACAATTGCCAGGGTTGAGGATCATTGGTACAGCAGCCAACAAGGTGAGTGTGGTGTCATTTGTGATCGATAAAGTGCATCCGCAGGATATCGGCATTTTGCTCGATAACCGCGGGATAGCAGTAAGGACCGGTCACCACTGCGCACAACCATTGATGCAATGTTATGGCATCCCCGGCACCATCAGGGCTTCCTTTGCCACGTACAATACCAAAGAAGAAGTGGATAAGCTGATAGTAGGTTTGCAGAAAGCTTTAAAAATGTTATTATAACAATGAGCGATCATAAAAGCATACAGGCCATAGAAGATGAATTGGTAGAAGAATTTGCGCTGTTTGATTCATGGGACGATAAGTACGAATACATCATAGACATGGGCAAGAAGCTGGCCCCACTGGAAAATGAGCACAAGCTCGATGAAAACAAAGTGCGTGGCTGTCAAAGTACCGTATGGCTGGTATCTGATTATAAAGATGGAATAATATCCTTCAAAGCCGATAGCGATGCCATCATTACAAAAGGATTGGTGAGCATGCTGATCAGGGTACTTTCGAACCATACGCCTGATGAGATCATTGAAGCTGATTTGGGATTTATTCAAAAGATTGGCATGACGACCCATTTGGCGCAAACCCGGGCAAACGGGCTGCTGGCGATGGTAAAACAGATGAAGAACTTCGCACTGGCTTATAAAATAAAAAATTCGATGACGCATGGATAACGAAGCGCTGAAACAGAAAGTAACGGAGGTATTACAAACCATTTTTGATCCTGAAATACCGGTAAGTATCTGGGAGCTGGGTTTGATCTACGAGATAAATATCTTACCGATCAATAATGTTCAGATAGTAATGACATTAACGGCGCCCGGTTGCCCGGCTGCGCAGTCGTTACCGGTAGAAGTTGATCAGAAGGTACGTGAAATAGAAGGGGTGAACGATGTGCATGTGGCCGTAACCTGGACACCAGCCTGGGACAAAAGCATGATGTCGGAAGTCGCTCAATTACAATTAGGATTTCTTTAAGCAAGAACTCATTATATAATGAAAATAACTGCACAGGAAGAATACGGTTTGCGTCTGTTGATTCGCCTAGCGGCCTGCAAGGATCCGAATGGAATGAGTATCCCGCAGTTAAGTGAAGCGGAAGGAATCACTGGCACCTATGTGGCCAAGCTCACCCGTATTCTGCGCATGAAAGGGTATATAAAAAGCAAACCTGGTAATAAGGGTGGCTACGAGCTGGCAAGGCCTGCAAAGGAGATCGTGATCAATGATGCGTTAAAGGCATTGGGTGGCCCCATGTTCAGCAATGACTTTTGTGGTTCGCATTCCGGCACCATGAAGTTATGTACCAACTCGGTTGATTGTTCAGCCCGTTCGTTGTGGCAGATGATACAATATACCCTGGATCAGTTACTGGATAAAGTAACACTGCACGACCTGGTGAGCTCCGAAAAAGAATCGACCAGGGTCTTGTACCAGATGCTGAAACCCGATCCATCGGTCATGAAAAGCATTATGAGTATTGTAACGCCCGAAGAGTAACAAGACAACCTATTAATAAAAAAGCCCCGATTTCGGCTCAGCCGGGATCGGGGCTTTTTTATTATGTAGTAGTATTATCTCACACCGGCTTTTCAGCTGTTTTAACAACGATTACTTTGGTCTCAGGTTGCGGTGTGGTGTTATAGGTAGCATTGTTTGCGGAATAGCCGGCGACTAGTAAAATTACTAACCCGGTATGGGAACAAACCGATACGACTTGTTGGTAATTCATGGAATACTGTTTTAAAGGATAAACTTTAACCTGTATCTAAATTGATTATTATGACAGGTTCTGTTCACTATAAATAACGTTCAATTTTATGGTTTGGTATGTTAATAAAATGTAATCGATACGCGATCATGATCTTCGTCATTATTATATAATAAATGATCATTATCACCAGTTTAGGGTATTGGTTATTAATTTTTTTTAATGTAGCTTGGTCGGGATTTTAGCAAACTAACTGTGCCGTATATCCCTTCTAAACTTCTTTTTAATAAAGCTCTGGCAGTAAGCACAATTGAAACATCCCGGTTAAGGATCCTGTAGGCCTGAACAATTACAGGACACACCCATCTGTACTCCTAATACATACTGTGACAAGTCATCGATGTTACAAAACATCGGAGGAGATACTATTTTCTTAACCATTTAAATAATGCGCTTATGAACAAGTCAGAAGAACTGAACGCGCTCCGCAGCAACCTGCTGCAAAATGACAGCACCTGGAATGCTGGTACTAACATGCTCTTTGAACTTTCGAAAGAAGAACAGGAGAAACGACTGGGTTATACGCCTGGTCCGGGTGAACCAGGCCTGCAAGAGCGGGAAGCAATGGCCCAGGCCAACCTGCTTAATTTTAATGTACGCAAAAGCGCTTATGGCAATGAGTTTGGTGCTCCGGCCTCATTCGACTGGCGCAACAAAGGCGGACAGAACTTTATGACGCCTATTAAAGACCAGGGCAGTTGTGGGTCCTGTGTGGCTTTTGGTACCATTGCTTCAGTAGAGAGCAGAATAAAGATCTTAAAGAACAACCCAGCCTATGCAGTGGACCACTCCGAAGCACACCTGTTCTATTGTTTGGCAAGGGCCGAGAGCAGGAACTGTAGCAATGGCTGGTGGCCCGAAAGAGCCCTGGAGAATTATAAAACTACCGGCGTTACAGACGAGGCCTGCTATCCTTATACAGCCGGTGATCAAAACTGTACCGGTCGTTGCGCCGATTGGCAAAACCGTGTTACCAAGGTGGCGGCCTATTCCAACAAAACAAATATCGCCGCTATCAAGGAATGGTTATCTACCAACGGACCAATGGTTGCCTGCTTCTCCGTGTATTCTGATTTCTTTGCTTACAGCAACGGAGTATACCGCAAAACTGCCAATGCCGAATTTCGTGGGGGCCATTGTGTAAGTTGCGTGGGCTATAATGATGCCCAACAATTCTGGATCTGTAAGAACAGCTGGGGACCAAACTTTGGTGAAGGCGGTTACTTCCGCATCGGGTATGGCGAATGTGGTATCGATAGCAGCATGTTTGGAGTAGATGCTATGGTTGACACCTCCTGGCTGAGCAACGTAGCCGTAAGAGGTTTGTGGAATAACAAATCAGACCGAAATTCTTATGCCTATTTGGGCGATGAAGGCTGGAAAAGGATCACGCCTAGCAACGACACTAATTTCTTCCTTATGTTGAATGACCTGGCTACTGCTAAAACCGCCGGTCGCAATGTAACTGCTCATGTTGAGAACGGTATTATTACCGAAGTATATGCATAGTATTCGTTCCAGGAACTGAATTCTACAATTAAAAAATTATAACATGTCCAAGAAGAACATACCAACTGATCTGCCCGCTACAGCAGCAGCAAACAGCGTTTTAAGCCCCGAACCACAACCATTGTTACCAGCTGCCTCAAAAACAGACAATGGTAAGTCAATGTTAAGCGCTACACCCATGGATTCATTGAAAGAAGTTGAAAAAGGGATGGCTGCCGAAGAGGCTGCCGGCGCCGGGGTGTGGTACAGCAATAAAAAAGTAGTTGGCTTATGGACCATTGCGCAAACCCGCAATGCATGGGCCAATATCAGCGATCTGGGCTGGAAGAAATTTTATAACGGATCAGATTCATCGATCGTTGCCTTTAACATTATTGCCGGAACTGCTTTGGAAAAACAGACGCTGGTAAATGTATTGATAGAGAATGACCAGATCGTTGAGATCTATGCATGGTAAGTAACCATATTTCAATACTACTTTGACAGGCCGTATTTTGAGGAAGAAGTGTTTTCGTTTCGGGCGTATAGTGCAGTGGCATATATGGCCTGTCAAAGTAGTATTAATTCCCCTTGTTTTGTGTAGCTTTTTAAAAATGCATTGTATGCAGGAGTATCAATTAAGCGAAGCCGATAATGGAAAGAAATTACAATTGAGGATGAATGATCATGTTGTAATAAAACTGCCGGCCAGTCCTGGTACGGGTTATAACTGGGAGGTGCAACCCAATAATCATTTTAGTGTATCGCATCAGTATAAGATACAGGGAGATGCCGGAGTGGGTGCCGGTGGAATAGATGTATTTGAACTGGATCCTCAAACCCAGGTGCAGAGTGGTTCTATAAAGTTTGTATATAGACGGGCATGGGAAGATGTTTCTAAAGCGGGTAAGCAGTTTAGTATTAGTTATCAGATTCAGTGAGTAGTTGACCAGTTAACCAGTTGACCAGTTAACGAGTTTTATTTAAGCAAACTCCCGGGGGTAACCCCGAATTTCTTCTTAAACGCCCGCTGAAAATGCTGCGGATGCGCATAGCCCAGTTCATAGGCAATGGTCGACATATTCTTTTCCCCCTCATAAATAAGCCGTTTGGCTTCATTAAGCCGGTGTTCATTTACAAAGGCTGTTACACTGTTTTCAAATAATTGTTTGAAACCTTTCTTCAATTTAAACTCATTGATGCCGCAGAGTTTCGACAGCTCGGCTAAAGAAGGCGGGTTGTTGCAACGGGCCGTAAGAATATTGCGGGCATGGTATATTTTTTCTTTATCAGCCGCCTGCAATTTCACCGGTTTGGCAACAGGTGTGGAAGGTTTCATCAGTACTTCACATTGCAGGCTAAGCAGCGTGAGTATCTGCGATTCAATAAACAGTGAACGCAAGCCCGCTGAGTCGGGACATTGCCAGATGTTATCAAAAATAAACCGCATCTGGCTGGTAAGCTGTTTTTGCGGCGCCTGCATTACAAAAGAAGTACCACTGGCAATTTTATCTGCTACAGAAGCCAGTTCAGGAATATAACCCGATAACAGCGTAATCATCTTTTCAGGTGGTATATGCACTCCGAACATGCGATAGGTACCCATGCCGATCAATTCATTCTTTTCATTTGAATATGGATTGAATAAAATATTGTGATAGTCTTTCCCATACAAACAACGGTTCAATATGCCTTCATGCGTTTGATACATATTCCCCTGCAGCATAAAATTCATTTCAACATAAGGCAATGCATTAAAATGCTGCCAGGGCGCCGTTTGGGCAGTGGTATAATTAAAGCTGTCGATAATGCCAATGCCACCGGCCGAAGTTATTTTAACGATACCGGTGCGGTCAGGAAATGGCAGGGCATATTCCTTCACCATCCCATCATGTAACTGAAAGAACGGGTTAAAATTTTCTTTACGGATGAATTTGTTCTCCTCCTTCATAGCCTGGTTT
>NZ_JBJMLX010000007.1:0-12547 GCF_045805085.1 Niastella sp. | reverse complement strand
TGTTGTTCTTCGGCATATTTTTCTGCATCTATATAATCCTGGGGCGCAATCTCGAACCGACGGCGTTTGTCGCCTTCCTTTACATTGGTTACAGTATGCGCCTGGGTAAGGTGGCGGCGGCCATTGCTGTCTTCATGGCCAAACACAAACCCGCAACATTCATTGGGGAAGGCCTGCACGGCATCTTCCTCAATTATTTTTTGTACATCGTTTTCCAGTATGATCATGTTATAATAGTTTTTAATGAGGTCTTTGTATTTACGCCTACTTCCAGAATGTACGAAGAAAATCGCGAAAATGGTTATCTTTTCAACCAATTATGTTTTTCCATTTCAGACATAAATTTCCCCAATTAAACGACTGGTGGCACAAGTACCTGCCTTTTCATAAACGGCAGGAAGTGCCCGCGAAAACTTTATTACTTTCCGCAGGCAAGCGATCGCAGCATTACATATTTATTGAGAAAGGTTGTGTGCGGGCATTTTTAAACAAAGATGGGAACGACAAAACCGTACAATTCTTTTTTGAACAGGAAGGGCTGGCTTCGTTCGAGAGTTTCGTTAACAATGTGCCCAGCTTAATTTCTATAGAAACTATCGAGCCATCGATCCTTTATCTTTTACCCAAAAAATATGCTTTACAACTGGTAGAAGAACTGAGCCGCGAACCCTACTTCGCCCAAATGGTGCTGCAAATGAGCGCCCACCGGCAAGCCCATTATATGAATGAGTTTGTTTCCTTCATCCGCGATACGCCTGAACAACGCTACCTGAACCTGCTGAAGAAAAAACCAAAGATCGTTCAGCGGGTACCCCAACATTATATTGCTTCCTACCTGGGTGTTAGTACCGTTCACCTGAGCCGCATAAAAAGCAAACTGGCCAAAGGCAGATCCCATTTCTAAAACTTGATAACATATGTTATCGTCCGGGGGCTACCCACTGCGCTAATTTTGTGCTAACAAAAACAAATCAAAATGAAAGCAGTTGTTCTTTATCCAAATGGCGGAATGCCACAATGTGCAGACGTTCCCGAACCAATCGTACAAAACGGCAAAGAAGTATTGGTCACTGTAAAGGCAGTAGCTATTAAACACCTCGATAAAAGCCGGGCCAGCGGTAAACATTATTCAAGCGACGCACCCAAAGAAAACGGTCACGTAATTGGTGGCGATGGGGTTTGCCTGTTACCCGATGGTACGCGAGTGTATGGCATAGGTGCAAGCGGGATGATGGCCGAAAAAGCCACTATCGATAGCAATATGATCGTTCCCATACCTGATGGCGTAAATGATCTGGTGGCCGCGGCCCTCCCCAATGCCGTTTTTGGCGCTGCCATGGCCCTTCTATTTAAAGCAGACATTCAACCGGGCGATGTAGTACTTATTAATGGGGCCACCGGTTTTACAGGTCGGGTGGCTGTGCAGCTGGCCAAACACTATGGCGCTGGGAAGGTGATCGCCACCGGTAGAAACCAGACTTCTTTGAATGAATTGTTATCGATGGGCGCCGATGAGATCATTTCCGTGTCACAGGATGATGATAGCTTTAAAAGCCAGTTCATGGCCCTGCACAGCCAAAAGCCTGTTGACATTATTATTGATTACCTGTGGGGACATACGGCGGAGTTGATCCTGTCCTGCTTAAAGGGCAATGGTTCTTTTACCAACAGCATCCGGTTTGTATCGGTAGGCAGTATGTCGGGGGATGTTATCCGGTTATCAGCCGCTATTATGCGTAGTACCAATATCCAGCTTACAGGTTCTGGCTTGGGCGCCTGGACTAAATCCCAGATCCAGCAGCTTTTTAAAGAGATCTTACCCAACGCTTTTACACTGGCAGCAACTGGAAAGCTCATTGTAGATACCGTGTCTGTGCCAATGGAAAACATTGCCGGTGTATGGGACCTCGATGTTCAAAATGGACAACGCCTCGTGATTACCCTCTAACAACTTGGCTCAGGGTTTCCACTCCAGCACCTGTACGGGCTGCGGCTCAATGGCCCGGGTAGTTTCGGCATCACCCTGTTCAACCTGTTCAATAAACAAATACAGGATCTTATTCTGGCGCCAGCTTTCTTTATCATAACTGGGTTCCCATAAGCCAACAGGCGTGGTGGTAAGGTCTTTTGCCTGCCACTTCCCCTGGGTTATGTTGTCACAAACGGACATGCTTACCTTATCACCACGCTCCGCATCCCGGTAAATGAGTATGCCCTGCACCGCCTCCTTTTTATTCAACACCAATAATTGCGGCCGCGAGATAGGAATGCGCCGGGTGCCTCCGCCTGATAAAGTGAATGGTGTTGTTCTATTGGTAATTTGCTGGGTGATCCATTGCCGGCCGTTGTGATAGATGAGCCGGTATTGCGGAACGGTGCTGCCAGAATCGCGCCAGTACGTAGCTATATACGGATGGCCAGCTTCATCTGTGGCCATGGTAGTGGAGTTGATGAGCTCGCTTTTCTGTGGGATTCGGCTCGCATATTCTGCAGTAGCTTCTGTAATAGGCAACGCATATTTTTCACCCGTACTCTTTTCCCAGGTATGCCCCCCATCTTTTGAACAGGCATAACCCATATCGTGGTTACTGGCTACATCCGGTGATTCGCGCCACACCCAGGAGATATGGATAATGCCGGTTTTATCAACGGTCAGTTGCCAGTAAGGACTGCGCTGCCCTTCGCCATTGATCCAGCCGTCCTGTAGTTGTGTCCATTTTTTTGATTTGGCGTCGTAGTGGTTCAGCATCAAGCTGCCGTTACCACTGGCGCCATCGCGGTACAGGAACAACAGGTTGCCATTGGGCAACCGGTAAAATTCAGGATACGTCACGCTCTTTTCCTTGATGCCGGTCATTGGCAGCTTTTCAGTAAACTGTAATGAACCGGGACTTACACTTCGGATGTACCGTAATTCATTGTTGTGATGGTCCCATGAAATATGCAGATAGCCTTGGCCGTCAGCCATAATGCTGATGGTGTTGTGCGCATCGGAGGCTTTGCCAATGTAGGGCGTGGTCACCACCGTCCATTTGTCGGAACCGATGGTTCTTTTACCAACTACCAGCCGTTGGGCTGAATCGTAATACGCGATGTATTGGGAATTTTTATAACTGGTGAGGGAATTATGCCGGAAAATAACGGTATTGACGGAATTGGCGGCCCAGCCTTTACCAACCGTCGACAGGTGTACGCCGGTTTGGGCAATCGTTGTGCTGGTTATTAGTAAAAAGCAAGTAATCAATTTGAACATGCTCTAAGATAAGGATTTCCCATTGAGGACAAATGAAGAAGTTCGTTAGTTATTTAGTTCATAAGTTCTTGGGTTTTTTGAATCAAACTAAAGAACTTAATAACTTAAGAACTAAAAAACTAAGAAGTAAATTGCACCAAAGCACTAAAGCATGTTTGGTACCATTAAACAATCATTATTACGAATAATGCCTTCTATCACTGAAGAAGAAATAATTTTCTTTATCAGTAAGCTGGAGCAACGAACGATTGCCAAACATGATTTTTTTGTAAAAGAGGGACAGGTGGCGCATGAGATGGGCGTTGTGACTAAAGGCGCCTTCAGAATGTATTTTACTTACCAGGAGCGGGAACAAACGGGTCATTTTATGTTTGAGGGGCAATGGCTCGGCGACTATGAAAGCTTTCTAACCCAAAAACCGGCCATGAACAATGTAGAGGCGTTGGAAGATAGTGAGGTGTTTTTCCTGTCGTACGACAACATGCAGCAACTGTATAAAATGGGCGCGCAGTATGAACGGTTCGGCCGCCTTATTGCGGAGTATGTTTACCTGGTGGCCATGAACTCGTACAAATCACTGCTACTAAAAACCGCCGAAGAAAGATATATTGAATTATTAGCTACCCAACCGCATATCCTGGAACGGTTGCCACAACATTACATTGCTTCCTACCTGGGCATTCAGGCCCCCAGCCTCAGCCGCATACGAAATAAACTGGCCCAAAAACGTTAACCCATGTTAAAAAACCGGCGTTGCTTTTTGTCGTTGGTTAACGTATTTGTCGGGTAGTGTACCCAATTTTGTATGGACAATCTTATAGGTTATGGCATTCTTAATCGGACTTATTTCATTTTTTGGAATTGGCTTTTTGATAAGCCTGTTATCGGGCGGCGCCTGGTTGCCCGCGTTAAACGACAAAGGCGCCTTTGCCCTCGCTATGATGTTCGTGCTGGTAGGTATCAGTCATTTTGCCAAACGCGAGAAACTGGAAGCAATGATACCGCCCCACTGGCCTTACCGGCGTGCAATGAACTATCTCAGCGGGGCGGCAGAAATTATCTTAGGTGTCTTAGTATTATTTGCAGCCACCCGTACCTGGGCAGCTTACGGACTTTTATTGCTTTTAATAGCCGTGTTTCCGGCCAACATCTACGTAGCGCGTACAAAACCTGATCTGTACAACGTGTCAAGGTTGTTCTTTCAACCCGTGTATATGTTGTGGATCTGGTATTTCTGTTTGCGCTAATTGCCTTTTACATCCACCAGGTTCACCATGGTGCCAATGCCGTCGATACTGATAGTAACGCGGTCATTGGGTTGTAATGTGAAATCGGTGGGCGGTACCAGGCAGGTGCCGGTCATCAGGAAACAACCGGACGCAAAATCGCATTCCTTGTACAGGTAATCAACCAGCTCAGGTAATAGGCGCTTCATGCGGCTCACGGTAGTGCTGCCTTCATACATTTTCACCTCGTTGCGATGAATGGTCATGTAGATGCCAGTCTCAGCAGAGATCGGTTGTTCAGGCACATACAGACAGGGGCCCAATCCGGCACTTTTTTCATATACCTTGGCTTGTGGCAGGTACAGCGGATTCTCGCCCTCGATGCTTCTTGAGCTCATATCGTTGCCAATGGTATAACCCTGTATAACCCCGGCCGCATTGATGTACAACGCCAGTTCAGGCTCGGGCACATTCCAGGTAGAATCTTTACGGATGTACACGGTTTGCTCGTGGCCAACCACGCGGTGCGGTAATGCTTTGAAGAATAATTCCGGGCGTTCGGCTTCATATACCCGGGAATAGCAATCGGCGCCGCCGGTATCTTTTGATTCTTCCATCCGCGCATCGCGGCTGCGCAAATAGGTAACGCCGGCGGCCCATACTTCCTGCGAACCAATGGGTGGCAACAGTTGGCGCTGCCATTCGGCGGCTTCAACGGTGGTTATTTTCTTTCCATTTACATATTCGCCCAGCAGCCAGGCATATAAATTATCGCGATTTATCAGTTTATCCCATTCGTGCTGCAATACATAATATTCCTCTTTAAACTGTAACAATATTCCTTTGGCCGTTTTATATAATTTCATATGTGCAGGTATTTTGTTCCCGACACTAAAATAATGAATAAATACCTTTTCTTACAGCCGCGGTTTATCGTGCAATGACTGCTCAAAAATGTCGGTCAGCCCTTCATAAAACTTCTCGAGGGTATATTTTTGTATAAAACGCTCCCGGGCGCTATAACCCATTTGTAAACGTTCTGTTTTATTTTCTAATAAGTGCTGCAGGCGGGCTGTTAATTCCTCTACACTGCCGGGCTCAACCAACATGCCGTTTACGCCATCCTGCAGAATATCGGGTATCCCCCCCACGCTGGTAGCCACTACGGGTAAGCCAAACTGCATGGCTTCCAGGATCGTTAGCGGCACACACTCATTGAAGGAAGGCAATACAAAAATGTCGGCCCTGGCCAGTTCATCAAATTTATCAGCGCCAAACCTGGGACCAGGTATTTCAACCAGGTGCGCAATGCCCGCCCTTTCACAAAATGCTTTTGCCATTTCCAGGGAATAATCAACCGGCGCTCCTATTACACTTGCATGAAATGAACAGCCCCGTTTATGCAGTTCGGCCAGACTTTGCAGGAATACTTCTATGCCTTTGTTGATTACCAGGTTTGACAAATACAAAATGCGGGGTGCGGCCGGATCGCGCGGCAGGATCTTTTTGTTCACCACCTCGATGCCATTAAGCAAAATAAATGGTTCCGGTTTGTATACGGTTCGAATGTCTGCGGTTAACTTCTTCGAGAGGCAGATCACCCTTGTATTGCGGAATGTTTTCTTTAGCAACCACCGTTTGTGGCGGGAACCGGCGGCCATTTCCTCGATCCCTCTTTTATGCAAATGAAAAACGATGCGGCGCCGAAACAATTTAATAAGCGACGTTATCAATGCATCCCGGTAAAATATTTTTCCTGTTGGTACGATCGTGAAATACACCAGGGAGGGTCTGAAGGTAATGAGAATGCCGCAAAGCCTGAACAGAAACCCTACCATGTGCATCATTTTCAATGGCGTTATTTTGCCAATGTCACCCAGCGTTTGGCCAAAATGCAGCGGTAAGGTTTTTACTTCATACTTCGATTTCCAATTGGGGTTATCAACCGTATGCTGATTCATTACGGTTACACCATGTATAGGAGGCGGAAGCTGAACAATGAATAATATCCTTGGTTTCATCATCCGGATAGATTGATTGATAGGAACGATTGTAACATGCGGCGGTTAGGGAGGGAAAATAAAACGAAGGTTATGATCTGTAAAACAAGGAACAGATCAGCGTGGCAAGGGTAATGCCAATGAAATTACTGGTCATATCAAGCCAGGAAACAGACCTTCCGGGCACAAAGGATTGACAGATCTCAAAAAGACCGGAAGATAAAAATACCGCTATCCAGAACACGCCTTTATTGCGGCCGCGGCAAAAAATTATATATAACAGAATGGTGATCACAAAATAATAGCCCCCGTGAAAGATCATATCAAGCCACCAGTGGTATTCGGAGCCAAAATAATGTTCCGGGTGAAAATTGGGCCATTCGCAAAACAACCCGGTAATAATAAGCAAGGCGATAAACAAAAATATCTTACCCGCCCCCTCAAGTTTATATCTCTCTACTTTCGTCACATTTGTCTTAGAATGCATTCTCTTCGCCTTTTATAGTGTTAAATACGGTCAGGAACATGATCTTGATATCCAGCCACAAATTCCAGTTCTCCATATACCACAAGTCAAACTCAACACGCTTTTTCATTTGGTCAAGCGTTTTTGTTTCACCTCTGAAACCATTCACCTGCGCCCAGCCGGTAATACCGGGTTTCAGGAACTGGCGGATCATATATTCATCGATGATCTTTGAGTAGTCTGCTGTATGCTTCAACATATGCGGGCGTGGCCCTACGATACTCATATCGCCCATCAATACATTCAGGAATTGCGGAAACTCATCGAGACTGCTGCGACGCAGGAACTGTCCCAGTTTAGTAATGCGGGCATCGTTGCGCGTGGCCTGCAGGGTATTCGCGTTCTCATTTACCTTCATACTTCTGAACTTCAAACACCAGAAAGATTTATTATCCTGCCCGCTGCGTTGTTGTCTGAAAAATATTGGCCCCTTCGATTCCAGCTTAATCAACAATCCAATAATGGGGATCAGCCAGGAGAGAATGAAAATGGTAACAAGCCCGCTCACTATAATATCGAATACCCGTTTTTTGATCTTGTTGCCAAGGTCATCCAGGGGTTCTTTCCGTAACGACAATACAGGGATCTCGTTCAGGTAATCGATATACACCTGCCGCTTTACCAGCGCGCCTATATCGGGCACTATCCTGAAACGGATACAGTTCTGATCGGCATTCTTTATCAACCGGTAGATGCCGGGATTTTGTTCAGGCACTATGGTTGAATATATTTCTGTAGCGCCGTAGATCTTACATACATCCAGCGCTTTACTGATGCTGCCCAAAATGGGATACCGCGTCAACTCATGGATATTCTCCACTTCTTCACAATAACCAACCACTTCCTTGTTCACGCCGTCTTCTTCCAGGTAATCAACCAGGCGTCTCGACAGATCGTTGTATCCCAGCACCACCACTTTATGGGAGAAGTAATCCTTCTTTTTAAAATAATGATAGATCGCCAGGTATAAAAACCGGTTACAGGTAAGCAGCAAAGGAATGCCGCAGATGATAACTGCAATAAATAACCGGGAAATTATAAACCAATGGGAGAAGAACAAAAACGCACAGATCATGAGCAACAAATACAGAAAGGCCCGGGTCGATCGCCCGGCAAATAATTCAAAAGTAAAAATATTGCGCTCATGATATACATTGTTCGAAAAGGCCACTATCAGCCAGGCAACAGTTAAGTAAACACCAAAATAAGTATATTCCACATAAGCTTCTATCAGCATTTCTCTTCTGAAAAAGAACCGGGCTATAAAAAATACCATGTTAATAGCCACCAGGTCCATTGCCAGTAAGGTCAACTGTAAATTTCGCAAAAATCTGCTATTCATATGTCACTATTAATGGTGGGTTATCTGTGGTAAATGCTTGGTTGCAAGTGGTGAGGCGCGTCAAAGGGCAGAGGGAAAAGGGCAAAGGGCAGAGGGCAGAGGGCAAAGATGGCTCGCGAGAATGTAATATTCATCACTCCTTTCATCTCTCATTCCTTTTTAACCCTATTAACCCATTAACCCTATCAACTTTCTACTTTATTCCACTTAACCTTTATCTTTCTCCTCGACTTGTCAACTTGTCAACTTGTCAACTTGTCAACTCGTCAACTCTTTCCTCACCCCATGCACCTTAAAGATCTTCTTAAAGAACAGGTAAATGAACAGGGAGTTGGTGATTACATACCGCTTAAACAAACGGCGGGGTTCCTGCATGAGGCGATACAACCATTCCAGGCCCATACCCTGCAACCAGGATGGTGCGCGTTTTTGCATACCCACCATAACGGGCAGGGCCCCTCCCACTCCGATCATCACGGCCTTGATGCGGCCTTTCATGGAAGCCATCCATCTTTCCTGTTTGGGACATCCGAGTATTACCAGCACTACAGCAGCGCCGGAGTTATTGATCTTCTCCACCAACTGATCTTCCTCTTCAGGCGTAGCAGGTCTGAATGGTGGACTGTACATGCCGGCAATGGGCAGGTAGGGAAATGCATATCGTAAATAATGTTCTGTTTTTTCCAGCAAAGCGGGTGTGCCGCCATAAAAGAATGCCGGCAGCCTTTTCAACATCATTTGTTGCAACAGATCGGGTAACAGGTCCATACCCGCTACACGGTCCTGCCTGATGCCATAAACATAGTTTAACACCCAGGTAAGTGGTTTACCATCGGGTGTTACCATAGTGGCATCATTGATGATGTTGTTGAACGATTGGTCTTTGTAGGCTTCAATGAACATATGTACATTGGCCACGCACACATTGGCGCTTTCTTTATGATGCGCCATGGTAACAATGTTATTTACAAAAGAAGAATAGTTGCCCGTTGTAATACCAAAGTTGATAATACTTTTCCTTTCCATACCAATAAGTATTTTGGGGATGAATTTTACAGTTTGCCGTAATATTTGGATTGAACCAGTTTAAGGTGGGTTTGCAGGTCAAGGGGGTCGTCGAAACGGCTTCTTACTTTGCGCGCAGGAACGCCTGCATAAATGGAATAGGGCTCCACATCTTTTGTTACCAGCGAACCAGCGCCAATGATGCTTCCTTCCCCGATTGTCACCCCACACAGTACCGTAGACCCGTATCCGATCCACACATCATCTTCAATGATGGTGACCATACCGAGCCCTTTCCAATTGTATGCAGGATCCCTGATCTGTTCTGCCAGTCGTATTGGTATACCTGGCTTCTGATAGTGATGGTCGTAGCGTCCTATAATGGCTACTCTGTTGCCAAACATAACGTTATTGCCTATTATTACATCCGCTTCAATAAAGGAATCCCTCCCAATATAGAAATTACGACCGATCACAACTTTTTGCCTACCCCAGATACGCACCCGTAAACCGGCATGAAAACCTTCTGCTATGTCGTAACGCCTGTAAAGCACCTTACGAAACAAAAGATCTCGCATTTGCCTGATTACATTTATAATCGACATATTGATTATTTTCCGGGTTTGTTTTTACTAAGCGGTCGGTCAACAACTGTTAGTCAGGAATGACTAAGCGACATCATTACTTCATGCATGCCGGCACATACTTCCAGCCGGGTGAATTTCTTTGCAATTATCCGGTTGTTCTGCGACATGGCATTTCGTAATGCATGATCATCGTATAACGTATCTATTGCTTTTGCTACACTTTCTGCCGATTGCCCATCTACCCATAACACATTATCGGGTTCAGATAAATGATCTTTTGCTGCCCTTATGCAGGAGGTGATTACCGGCAAACCGGCTGCTACCGATTTAAACAGCGCCATGGGAAACCCTTCGCTGTCATAAGTAGGAAAAGCCAGCATATCGGCATTCGCATAAAAATGATCGCATTCGTGATCGGGAACAAATCCCGGGAAACGCGTATACTCAGTTATTTTCAATTCTTCAGCCCGTTTCTTCAACGCTGCCATATCGGGGCCATCGCCCACAAAAACGATCTGACAATCCTCCTTACACGAAAGCAAGGGGATGCTTTCCAACAAACTGAATACACCTTTCGCGCGCACTATGCGGCCGGCAAACAATACTTTGAATTTATTCTCATCCAATGAATATTTTTCCCTGAACGCGAGTGAGGCCACCGAACGTCCTGGATCAACTATGTTTGCCGTGACAAACACTTTTCGCGCTAAACCGGGATCATATTTCCGCACCAACTCTTTCTCATCGTTCGATAAAAAGAACCATGCCACCACCTCTTTCCTCAAAAAGGGGATTAACAACCTCCGGTAAAAGAAAGATCCTCTTTCTAATAATGAAATATCTGAACCGTGGGTCTTGATCACGATTTTCACCTTGCGGAAGTAAAAGAGCCTAATGATCAATATGGTGATAAAATCACGCACCGAACCAACCGGTTCAAACCGGGAGTTGAGGTATAAGATATGTGGCTTAAATGCATAGAGTTCTTTAACCACATTAAAAGCCTTCCCCACTGTACCCCATACTTTTTTTAGCTTGCCGGCATTTGAATCGTTCCGGCCATACGTTACTGGTCTGCAGGTATACCCCAGATCGGTGAACCCTGCAATTTCATCCTGTGATAAAAGAACGTGATGTTTTGGTGGCACTCCCACCAAGATCCGTTGAGCCATTAATTGTAGAATTGAGAGGTTATTAAATGTACTTTGCGTTCCCAGGTATTGCTCTTGGCGTAATTGAATGCATTTACCGAACACTGTTTTCTAAAGGCTGTGTCTTCATGAAACCGGATAATTGCTTTGGCAATTCCCTGTGCCGTTTCTTCTTTTGTAGTAGGTTTTACTTTTATTCCGCAATCACTGCTTACCGCCAGCGAAGACCCATGTAAATCGAGACAGATAATAGGCAAACCAAAAGCCATGGCTTCGTTTAACTGGGCCGGACAGGAATCGCGCAACGAACAGAAAATAAACACATCTGCCTGCTCATAGTGATGAACCACTTCATTAAAAGGGATCTGTCCAAGGATGCGCAGGCGCTTTGGGTCCAGACCATATTGTTCTATCCAGCCCTGTAAGAACTGGTATTGTTCGCCGCCGCCCACTATCGTGAATGTGTAGTCAACTGATTCCGGCACCAGTGACAACGCATGCAGGATCAGGTTCAACCCTTTGCGGGGTAACATTCTGCCCACCCACAGCAGGTTCAACTGCTTGCCGGGTTTGCGGTCAATGTATTCCATATGCTGCATGGATAAGGGGATGGCATTATCCAGTATCAGGTGAACGTTTTGCGGCGCTGTTGTTTTTATCTTTTGTACAATATTGGCGGTATCCTGGTTCGTCACCAGGATATGGTGAGAACGGGTGACGGTGTTCCTTAAGTTATTGCTGAACTTTATGCTCAGTTTCGAGATAAGGCTGCGTAACTGTTCAATTTTCCACGCCTGGCCAAAATACTCTTTAAAAGCAGGCAGCGCTTCCTGTCCGCCCCCTACCGGGCCAAAGATGATGCGGGTATCTTTCAACTTCCATAAGAAAGTACCCTGCTGAAAACTGCCAAACGTTACGTGATGCGCCACATCAAAATGCATTTTCCTATGCAACTGCTTCGCAATACGGGCTGCTTTCTTGCGCCATAAATAGTAATGCAGGTAAATGGTTTTCGAAGAAGCATTCAACAACCTTTTATCGAGGTTGAAATTCAGCTCTACATAAACAATGTGCAGGTTTGGCAACTCCAGTTTTTGTAATTCTTCATCGGTTGCTTCCCTGTCTTCTACGTTAGTTAAACACCATACATCATACCCTTGCAATGCCAGGTTCAATGCCCAGCTCCAGCCGTTGCCTGGTTCGCTACCTCTTATGGGCGAGCAGGCATAAGCGCTTAATAATACTTTCTTCATGAGAATATTGTTGTTTGCTTGCTTCTATCAACTTCCTACTTTATTTCCTTCAACTCTTTCTCCCTCGTAAACTTGTTAACTTGTTAACTCGTCAACTCATCAACTTATGAAGCATAGGCATGTAATAATATTTCTGAATTCCTATCCCACATATCCTCCGCCTGTGCAATTTTGATATTTTGCGCCAGTTGTTTATAATGGTCG
>NZ_JBJMLX010000006.1:0-12757 GCF_045805085.1 Niastella sp. | reverse complement strand
CCCTTGTTTTGATTACAATGACCCTTGTTTGATGGGCTAAACATAATTGTTGAATTACAATAAGGCTTGTTCCACTACAATTATGTTTAGGCGGCGACAAAATGGTAATTGTTTTGCAAATCTGGAAGATTGTAATTGGAATTATAGTCATTGTTTTGCGAATTACCCTTCCTGTCATCAAAACAAGGGGCGCCGTCATTATATCAAAGGTCATTGTTGTCGAACACCAGGTCTTTGTTGTTGAACAATAAGCCTTGTTTTCAGAACAATGGTCATTGTAATCCAACAATTATGTTTAGCCGGTCACAATTGCGTTATTGATTTTCAAACGAGCGTGGCTGTCATGCAAATGATGGTCATTGTAATCACAACAAGGGGTGGTATGTGGTAAACAATGGTTGTTGTAAACCAAACGAGGGTTATTGTTATCAATAAAAAAGTTATTGTAACCAAACAACAGCTCTTGCATTCCAAATAATGGTCGTTGTCGTCGGGCAGAATAACAATGTTGCCGAACAATGAGCTTTGCGCTGCCAACACAAAGGAAAAACTAACAGGTAATATAAATTAATATAAATATATCTCGCGGGCGCGTATGAACACCAGTACTGGTGCGGCATACGCGCTTTTTTGCGTGACAAGCGAAATTAAAATTCGGATAATAAACCCACTAATTTTGTAGACTAAGTAAAACGTATTAATATTGTACCGTAAATGAATTGGAAATAGTTTATTGAATGATTGAAACTGCACAAATGGTACATACCAATTTTATACTCATTACTACTACGCCCGTTTTACTTACAGCGGGCCGTTGCTGTTGTACATCCTGTTGTTGCTGAGCATCCATTGACCTTATCGAGATCAGAAATTAACCCTGTACATAAATATTCATTTGGTATGAATAGGTCAATCTATTTAAAAAAAATTGGAAGCTGCTTCGGCCGTGCCGGTCCATAAAAGATAGTTAGCGTAGGAAAAAGAAGCCGGAATAGTTGCGAGCTATTCCGGCGGAAAACAAGGCGTTAAGGGCGGATAGAGATTGCGAGTCAAAGTCTGCCCCGCCTTATTCATAATTACCAAAACAAAGATAATGACAAAAGCTGTTAGTGCATGGCTTCTGCCTGCACTGCTTGTTCCGTTTATTTCATTTTCGCAGGAAAATGTTCCCTCAGACCCCGCGAAGGCGGCGAAAGTTATTACCAATAATATCACTATTTCCGGCCGCATTCTCGACGATAAAACAAAAGCGCCCCTGGCTGGCGCCACCATCCACATCAAGGGCACTACCCACGAAGTGGCCACCGATGAAAAAGGTGGGTTTCAATTCCTCACAGGTCAACACCTGCCAGTGGTTTTCCTGGTTACCTATGTTGGGTATCAGCAACGTGAGGTAAGCATTGGTCAGGCCGATAATAATCTCATCACCCTCCATGAGACCAATTCACAATTGAATGATGTAGTGGTAGTAGGGTATGGCACACAACAACGAAAGAATCTCATCAGCTCTATTTCAAAAGTAAATGCCGCCGAGGTAAAAGATATCCCGGTAGCCGGCGTAGATGCTCAGTTACAGGGCAAGGCCGCTGGTGTACAGATCAACTCCAATGCGGGTGTGCCGGGTGATGGCGTGTTCATCAGGGTGCGCGGCGCTACTTCCATCAACGCCAGCAACGATCCTTTGTATGTGGTGGATGGTGTGTTCATTAATAACACCAGCTTGCAAACCGTAAGCACCGGTGGACGCGCTACTTCACCTATTGCCGACATTAACCCTGCCGATATAGAAAGTATTGAAGTGTTGAAGGATGCCAACGCTACGGCTATTTACGGGGCGCGCGGCGCCAATGGGGTGGTGATCATCACCACCAAACGCGGTAATTATAATGCAGCGCCTCGTATAAATGTAAAAGCATCACAAGGTTGGGCCTGGGCGCCACAGTTATGGGACTTAACCACCGGTCCGCAACATGCTGAACTGATGAATGAGTTTTATGCCAACTCGTACCAGGATGCCTTGGCGGCCAATGATGCAGCTGGTATTGCCAAATACAAAAACCTGCCTTTTCGTGCGTTGACTGACAATCCTACCGTAACACCAGCGCCACGTGGGTTGCCACAAGACCAGGCTACTTATGATAGATTGCATAAAGTATTCCGCACCGGTTTGCTCAATGAATATGATGCGTCGTTGCAGGGTGGCAGTAAAGCCACTAAATACTATATCGGTGGCGGTTATACCAGCCAGCAGGCAGATATAAAACCGATTGATTTCAGTCGTGCCAGTTTTAAGCTGAACCTCGATCAAAAGGTAAATGAAAAAGTATCGGTGGGTGTAAGCAACAGCCTGTACCGTTCTTTCAGGAACCAGGCCCGTTCGGGTGATGGCCCGGCCGGTGGGTTGTTACAATCGGCCTTGCATACCCCAACGTATTTACCGGAAACAAATGCTGATGGCACGCCGGCCAGATGGGCAGGTTTTGATAACCTGGATGTACTTATCAATAACTATGATGTAAATACGATCAGCTTGCGCTATATCGGCAACCTGTATGCAGATGCAGAAATTCTGCCCGATCTTAAATTCCGCACCAGCTGGAGCCTGGATTATAATCATTATAACGAGTCAGAATACTGGAACAATTTGACACAATTAGGTGCAGCGCCTGCCAATGGCCTGGCCACTTCTATACAAACTCAAAACACCACCTGGATCAACGAGAACACCCTGCAGTACCGCAAGAACCTGTTTGGCGGTCATGCATTGGGTATCCTGGTAGGGAATTCTATACAAAGTAATTCTTTACGTACCGACTCCTTATCCGGGTCAGGATTTCCCAATAATTCATTCAAGTCAATTGCGTCAGCAGCCAACCGTTCCGCTTCGCAGAAATTTACTAAGGGTAACCTGGTGTCGTTTTTTTCGCGGGTCGATTATAACTACAGCGGTAAGTATTTTCTGGAAGCCAGTATCCGCGCCGACGGTTCCTCTCGTTTTGGCGAGAACAATCGCTTTGGTTATTTCCCGGCGGTGGGAGTGGCCTGGCGATTACATGAAGAAGATTTCCTGAAGGGTGTTAGCTGGCTGAGCGAACTGAAGCTCAGGGCCAGTGCGGGTTTAACGGGTAACCAGAATGGGATTAACAATTTCGCCGCACAAGGTCTTTGGACGGGTGGCGCCGGTTATCCGGATGTTACAGGTGGAACAGATCAACCCGGCACAGCGCCCCAACAATTGGGCAATGCCAATTTGAAATGGGAGAAAACCCGCCAGGAGAATGTGGGCGTGGATGTTGGATTGTTGAATGGGTTGATAAATGTAGAAGTGAACTTCTATAACAAGTATACCACCGATGCCTTGTTGCAATTGCCTATACAAGCCATCTCTGGTTTCAATTCTTATGCAGCCAATGTGGGCGAGATCAGTAATAAGGGATATGAGGTAAGTATTTTCTCCAATAACATCCGCAAAAAAGATTTCAGCTGGACAACCAGTTTCAATATTTCCGGTAATAAAAACCGGATTGAAAAACTGCCTACACCTATCAGTTACTACAACCGCGACTGGATCCGTTTACAGCAGGGCTACTCCCTGTATTCATTCTGGTTGTACAAACAACAGTATGTTGATCCGCAGACCGGCGCGGCCGTATTTGAAGATGTAGTGAAAGATGGTTCCATTAACACGGCCGATCGCCAGATCCTTGGCAGCGCCATCCCTAAATTCTTTGGTGGCATTACCAATAACCTGCGCTATAAAGATTTTGACCTGAGTATTGCTTTCTCTTATCAATATGGCAACAAGATCTTTAACCTCAATCGCTTTTTTGGCGAGGGTGGGGGAACCCGCGATGCGAACCGGGTATTGTTTGCCAGTCAGTTGAAGAGATGGCAAAAACCCGGTGATATCACCGATGTGCCCCGCCTGACTGCCTACGGAAATAACTATACGTTGGAACAGAACAGCCGTTTTCTCGAAGATGGTTCCTTTATAAAATTAAGTTCGGTAACGTTTGGGTACTCCCTCCCGCAGCGCATTGTTACCAAAGCGCACCTGCAGGGTGTTCGCCTGTATTTTGTTGGCAGCAATTTATTGTGGATCAAAAAATACACCGGGCCCGATCCCGAGTCGAATGTAACCGGTGCTCAAAATGTACAGGGTCTCGACCTGGGTACCCCACCGCAACCGCGCACGGTTCAGTTCGGGGTTAATGTTACGTTGTAAACTTCTCAAAAAATTATTGACATGAATTCATTTAAATATCTCATGCCGGCATTGTCCACTTTGTTGTTGGTATCGTGCAAAAAGTTCCTGGAAGTGCAGCCGGTTGATTCGGTTTCAGATGGACAAACGATCGTTGATAAAACCTCTGCAGAAACCGCCACCCGCGGGTTGTACCGCGCTTTATCCGCCGACGGGTATTATGGCGTTACGTTTCAATCTATTGGTTATTTGTCGGGCGACAACGTACAATGGACGGGCTCGCAATCTATCGTGCAACAATTTATTTCGCATAACGTGCGGGCCGATAACGCCAACGTTGCATCTGCATGGAGCGCCATTTATGCTACCATTAATCGGGCGAACCACATCATCGCCAAAGTGCCCAATGTTGCCGATCCGCTGTTAACAGACGCTTTGAAGGATCAGTTAACGGGTGAGGCCTATTTCGTAAGGGCGCTGGCCTACTTTGACCTGGTGCGTACCTGGGGCGGCGTGCAACTGGCATTAACGCCCACCAATTCCGCCAATGATAAAAATGGTATCAGGCGCAGTTCCGTGGCAGACACCTATGCGCAGGTGTTGAGTGATCTTACTGCTGCCGAGCCGCTGTTGCCTGAAACCACCAACCGTTACCGCGCCACCAAAAAAACAGTCTGGGCTTTGCGGGCACGATATCATTTGTATCAAAGCGAATGGGCGCTGGCAGAAAGTTATGCTACCAAACTCATTGGCGATGCCGCGAATTACAACCTGGTAAAACCCTATAGCGCTTTTTTCGCCAACAATGTAGTGGCCACACCTGAATCTGTATTCGAACTGTCGTACAGTACTACCTATACAAATGGACATCGCAATCAATGGCAGCCGCCTGCGAACAATGGAACACGTCAATGGGCGCCCGGCGATGCGTTTTTGACGCTGGTAAATGATGCTGCTATCGGCGGCAACCGCAATGTGCTGGTAGCCAAAACTGCACAGGGATTGTGGTATGGTAACCTGTACTATCGCAGTCCGGCCACAGACCCTGCCTATGTATTGCGCATAGCAGAACAATACCTCATCAGGGCCGAAGCACGTGCACAACTTAAAGATCTTACCGGGGCCCTGGCCGATCTGAATGCCGTGCGCAGTCGTGCCGGGCTCACTGCCAGCACAGCGGCTACCCGGGAGGACATCTTACTGGCCATCGAAAATGAAAGAAGGATAGAGTTTGCGTTTGAGCCGCACCGCTGGTTCGACCTGGTGCGTACCAATCGTGCCGCGGCTGTGTTGGGGGTTACCGATAAGAACAAATACGTGTTGCCGATTCCCGCCACAGAAGTACTGATAGATGGTTCGCTGGAACAGAATTTCAATTACTAATAAAATAGTCACACCATGAATGCGCAACATACAAACCAATGGAAAGGCTATGAAAAAATTGCCTTCCGTTTTTTCTTTATTTATTTTCTGGTGCAGGCGGTGCCATTCGACTGGGGGTATTACAAACAGGTATTTGCCATAAACTGGGCGCATTTGAAGTATGGCGATATCTTCCAGCTCGCACACTATATGCCACAGTTTATTTCCGGTGCGCAAAGCTTTGCCGGCTGGGGTATGGTGGCTGCGATCGCTGCCATTGGTGCTATCATCTGGACAGTTGTTGATAGTAATCGCACAGTCACCTATAATAACCTGTATTACTGGATAAGAGCGATCGTTCGATACAGACTGGCTATCGGCGTTATTGCTTATGGGTTCATTAAAGTGTTTCCGCTTCAATCACCCTACCCATCATTGAGTAACCTCAATACTAATTATGGCGACTTTACCCGGTGGAAATTATTCTCCATCAGCTTGGGTATTGTACCGGGGTATGAAAGCTTTCTGGGTTTGGTGGAAGTAGTAGCCGGGTTGTTATTGCTGTATAGAAAAACAGCATCGGTTGGCGCGGTGGTCATTTTGTTGTTCACGGGCAATGTGTTTATGTCGAACATCGCCTACGAAGGCGGGGAAGTGGTGTACAGTTTATATTTGATCGTACTGGCGCTTTTTGTGTTGAGCTGGGACCTGCAACGGATCGTTACCCTGTTGGTATTACAGAAACCAACTACCCCAAATCGATTTCGCCCTGTTTTTACAGCCAAATGGCAGGTATATGCACGCTTTGGTTTGAAAGTGTTCGCAGTCTTCTTTTTTGTATTGCTGTATAGTTTTAAAACAGCCACCGGTTATAAGCACGATCCATATCAGTTTCCGGTGACAAAAGGGCTGCCAAAAACTGCCGGTATTTACAATGTAAGTTATTTCCGCATCAATGCAGATACCATCGCTTATTCCAGATTCGATCCGGTTCGCTGGCAGGATGTGGTGTTTGAAGAATGGAATACGATCAGTATAAGATCGAATAGACCGGTGCACATCGATTCGAACAATGTGGAAAGGATCAATGCCGCCGATGCCGACAAAACCTATGAACTGGAAGGCGCGATTGGCCGGCATTATTACAGCTATACCGTAGATACCGTGAACCAGTTGCTGACCCTGCAGAATAAGAATAAGTTTTATAAGGATGAGCAGTTGCAATTGCATTATACAAGACCCAATGACAGTACAATTCAATTGTACGGGGTAAATGAAAACAGGGATTCGGTATTTGCGACGGTACAACGGATCAATAAAAAATACCTGTTGAAAGAAGTGGAACGTGCCGGACGGAGTAAATCATTAAAACTGTAGTCTTAAAAATTCAAAACTATGTCACTCGTTCAAGATACATACATAGAAACAGCGCCGCCGGCAACGCCGGTGAACGGCAATGGAAAAACCCAGGCTGCTTCAACCACCACCCCGGTTGCTTCAGTATGGACATCCACCCAAAAGATCTTATTCAGAATAGCCTTTATTTTCTTTATCAGTATTGCTATTCCGAATAGTGCAGAGTGGTATAAGCTTGTTCTTCACATCGACTGGACCAATTTGCATTACCGCGACCTGTATGATATTGCGCGTTTTGGTTCGGGCATCAACCTGTTTGGGAATAAATTGTTTGGCAGTACGCTGCTGGGTTATGCCAATTGGATCATTATGTTGATCCTAGCCACAGCAGGTGGTTTTATCTGGACCTGGATAGTAAACCGTCGTAAAACAGCGCGCGCCGAATACAACCTGTTGTATTACTGGTTGCGGGTAGTAGTACGGTACCGAGCCGGGATTGGTATCATTGGTTTCGGTTTCACCAAACTGTTACCGGTGCAAATGCCTTATCCCTCCTGGGGTGTGCTGAACACCAATGTAGGGGATATGACCGCCCAGAAATTGTATTGGTTATCTATCGGTATTGTACCCTGGTACCAGATCTTTGCCGGGGTGGTGGAAGTAGCAGCTGGTTCTTTATTATTCTTCAGACGTACAACCACAATTGGTTCTATCCTGTTGTTTGGTGCGCTCGGCGATATTGTGTATGTGAATTTTGCCTATGATGGCGGCGTGCATGTGTACAGCAGTTATTTTGTATTGCTGGCTGCATTTTTATTAGTACAGGATGTACCGAAAATATACAACCTGCTCATCCTGGAAAGGAATACGGTGCCTGTGAATTTCTATCCCGTTTTCAACGCAAAATGGCAACGCTTTGCCCGGGTAGGATTGAAGGCCGCTACCATCTTTATCTTCCTGGTAGTATTGTTCTATTTACAACTCGTAAACTTCTGGTACGATCCCTATAAACAACCTTCTGTTGCAGGAGTAAAACAATTGCGTGGAAATTATGCGGTTACGGAGTTTCGCATCAACAATAAATCCATTGTGTACAATCCGCTCGATACGGTACGCTGGCAGGAAGCCACTTTTGAAAAATGGAGCAGCCTCACTTTTCGGATCAATAAACCAACAGCGCTTGATCTGTCAAATGGCGGCGGCGATCCGCAGCGCGATATCAACCGCACGTTTGAATTGACTGGCGTAGGCGGTGGACAACGGGTGTTTCATTACTATGCCGATACGGTAAACAACGTATTATACCTGGAAGATAAATACAAAGACATCCCCGATAGAAGAAATCGTGCAGCAGGTGTTGGCGGCGATGGTGGTACTGATCAGAATCTGAACTCAGATAGAAATAAAAAGAAAGAAGCAAAAACAACAAAGCAAAAGGATACCGCGGATAAGTTCATTCCAAAAGAAGCCTGGAAAAACATTGGTAATGAAGTAGCGATGATCGATCACCGGGCTGCATCAACCAGGAGGAACCGCGAATTTGCCGAAGCGCCCAAAAATGAAAAGCGCAACCGGATGCTGTTGCATTACGAAACAACAGATGGATCACGCGTGATCTTAACGGGTGTCAACGAAAATAAAGATTCCATTTATGTAGTGCTCGATCGTATTAACCGTCCATATGCTTTATCAGAAAGTAGTTTACAGGCAGGAAAATATTAAGCAAGGGTATGAACAAATTATGGATCGTTTGTAGTTGTCTTATTGTGTGGTCGTGTAATAGTAATAGTGACTCGCTGCATGTTATAGTAACTGCAGAAGGTAAAACTATAAAAATAGACTCAACCAACTGGCCGTCCAGCTTTCAGCTCGGCCGGCCAGCTTCCCCTGAGGAAATTAAAAAGATAGATATAGATGTGCGGCCAGATGGAACCGGGTTGCCGGCAGGTGAAGGCAGCGCCATAGCAGGCAAAGCCATCTATCTGTCCAAATGCGTGGCCTGTCATGGTACAGATACAACTTCACCCGAGGCAAAACTGTTGGGGCCGGTTTTGATCAGTACGAAGCCGGGCAAAAACAAAACCATCGGTAATTACTGGCCTTATGCCACCACGTTATTCGATTATGTACGGCGGGCCATGCCCTATAATGAACCAGGTTCATTGACCAATGAAGAAGTGTATCAGCTGACGGCCTTCCTGTTGCAGGCGAATAAAGTGATCGGTGAAAAGGAAGTGATGAATGCAAAAACATTACCTATGGTGGTGATGCCGGCGCAAAACCGGTTCATCCCTGATGATCGAAAGGGTGGACCTGAAGTACGTTGAACAATGGTAAAAATTCGAAAATGCAAATGAAAGGAGATAAAAAGGAGATAGATCAGGATAAAGGATCAAAGGGTAAATCCATCAGCAGAAGAGTATTGCTGGGTGGCGCTGCTACTGCGGCCGTGGTATTATTGAAGTCATCCTACGGACAAGTGGTGCAAAAAGCCATTACGCAGGCTGAGTTAAAAATAAGTGATCCTACAAAAGTACAGGGGCCACCACCGGGCGTGCTGGGCACGCGGTCGAAATTTGAAACGCTCGTAAAAAAGCCCTCGGATACATCTTCCCGTACCCCGCTGCAGGACCTGTTTGGGACCATCACTCCATCAGACCTGCATTATGAGCGGCATCATGCCGGTGTGCCGGTGATTGATCCCCACAGTTATTCACTGACCCTACACGGCATGGTAAAAAAGCCGCTGGTGTTTTCGCTGGCCGATCTTAAACGCTTTCCATCTGTGACCCGGATCTTCTTTGTAGAATGTTCAGGTAATTACCGGGGCGGTAAAGAAGAAATGACGCCTCAGGAAATTTGCGGTCTCACCAGTCAAAGTGAATGGACAGGTGTTATGCTGTCGACACTTTTCAGGGAAGTAGGCGTTCGACCCAACGCCAGCTGGTTTTTGGCAGAAGGATCAGATGCGGCTGTTATGTCGCGCAGTATACCGGTGAGCAAAGGTTGGGAAGACGCCATGATCGCCTACGCTCAGAATGGGGAAGCTATTCGCCCCGAGCAGGGCTACCCGGCCAGATTATTGCTGCCTGGTTGGGAGGGAAATACCAGTGTAAAATGGTTGCGGCGGATCGAGTTAAGCGACCAGCCATTTATGACGCGGGAAGAAACGGCCAAATATACCGAGGGCGTGAAAGATGGAAAGGTCAGACAGTTTAGCTTTGTAATGGATGCGCGCTCTATTATTACCTACCCCGCTTATCCGCAACAGCTGCAAAAAGGCTGGATGGAAATTCGTGGCATTGCCTGGAGCGGCCGCGGAAAAATTTATAAAGTGGAAGTAAGCACCGATGGCGGCAAAACCTGGAACGATGCAAGATTACAGGACCCGGTGTTGGATAAAGCACATACGGCCTTCCGTTACTTATGGGAATGGAAAGGCGGCGGAGCCGAATTGATGAGCCGTGCCATTGATGAAACTGGTTATATGCAGCCAACCATGAAGCAATTGATCGATGCAAGAGGAAAAGATATGGGTGGGTATCATTTGAATCCGGTTACTTCGTGGTTAATAGAGAGGGATGGGCGGGTGTTGTTTAAGGCGGAGTTGACGAGTTGACAAGTTAACAAGTTGACAAGTTGGCAAGTTGACAAGTTAACGAGGTAGAAGATGGTTTAGAGGAAGAAAGTAGGCGGTTGATAGAGTTGAAAGGGTTGATAAAGGAAACAATTGATAAGAGATAGGAAGTAGGAGATTGGAAGGTTGAAAAATTAAGAGTTTGAGTATTATCGCGAGGCCAAATTGCCGATTGCCGATTGCCGATTGCCGATTGCCGATTGCCGATTGCCGATTGCTCTCGGCTTAGCCGAGACCGATTCACGATTAATAAATGAATGTAATGAGCACATACGACGCTATAGTAGTAGGAGCAGGACCTAATGGACTGGCTGCCGCCATCACTTTACAACAGGCCGGGGTATCGGTGCTGTTGCTGGAGGGGAAGGAAACAATTGGCGGTGGATTGCGCACGGCTGAAATTACCCTGCCCGGCTATTTACATGATATTTGCTCGGCCATCCATCCCATGGCCGTGGCCTCTCCGTTTATGTCGCAATTGCCGTTGCAGGAACATGGGCTGGAATTTATTTACCCCGATGTGGCAGCTGCGCATCCCTTTGATGATGGCACGGCAGCGGTGCTGAAAAGATCCATTGAAGAAACTGCCCGGTTGCTGGGCAAAGATGAACAAGCCTATATAAAACTGATCCAACCAATAACAAAGATCTGGCCCAACATAGCGCCTGATATCCTGGGCCCTTTCCATTTTCCCAAACATCCTTTGTCGATGGCGCAGTTCGGACTGAAGGCATTGACTTCCGCCAACTATTTATCACGTGAATTTCATACGGCAAAAGCAAAAGGTTTGTGGGCCGGTATGGCGGCGCATTCCATACTACCATTGACCAATGCAGCCACTTCGGCCATTGCTTTGGTTTTAATGACGGCTGGTCATCTAAAAGGCTGGCCGGTACCAAAAGGCGGATCGGTTTCTATTGCCAATGCACTCGCATCCTACTTTGTTTCATTAGGCGGAAAAATAGAAACGAACAGTTATATAAGTTCAATCAATCAGTTGCCGGCAGCAAAAGCGGTGTTGTTCGATGTTACGCCAAAACAATTATTACAGATCGCCGGTGACCGGTTCTCCCAAACATATACAAAACAATTACAGCGATACCGGTATGGCATGGGCGTATTTAAAATTGACTGGGCATTGCAGGAACCAATCCCGTTCACGGCGCCCGAATGTCGCCAGGCTGGAACCGTGCACATAGGAAATACGATAGAAGAGATCGTTGAAAGTGAACGGTTATCTTCAGCAGGTGTCCACCCGGAGAAGCCATTTGTATTACTCGCCCAACCGAGTGTGTTTGATGCAACACGGGCCCCCGCTGGTAAACACACGGCCTGGGCTTATTGCCATGTACCAAATGGTTCCACCAACGATATGACAACTGCCATCGAAAACCAGGTGGAGCGGTTTGCCCCGGGATTCAAAGACCTGATCCTGGCGCGGCATACTTTCAATACACAGCAATTGGAAGCATATAATCCTAACTATATCGGCGGCGATATCAATGGTGGCATTATCGACCTCAGGCAATTGTATACCCGGCCGGCTATCCGCTGGTCGCCTTACACCACATCAGCCAATGGAATATACATCTGTTCCTCCTCAACGCCACCGGGCGGGGGGGTACATGGCATGTGCGGCTATCATGCAGCACGTAAAGCCCTGCACGATGTATTTGCAATTGATATAAAGAAAGATTAAACAGAAAATATTAACTTAACTAACGGGATCCCTACAGCTAATAAATAATTATAACATGTCGTACCAGAATGTAAACGTAAACAACATAACAACCAGCGAAATAACCCATGAACCTGTTCCCACAAAGAAACCCTTCTTTGCAGCATTTACAGAAGACATCTGGGCCGTGACCATTGGCGGTTTCGTCATCATTGCCATCCTGCTCTTAACCACGCTGGTGACCGGTTTCAAATTGCAATTGCCGGTGTATCAATGGGCGAATACCAGTGAATTGACCGATAAAGTATTATCGTTTAAAAATATGCTGTTGATCCTTCAAACCTGGTTAATCATCCTGGTACTGAGTGGAACCGCCATTGGTTTATCAGGCGGCAGCATGAAGAATTTTGCGGCAGGGTTCTCCCTGATCTATGTACTGGCCATTATTGCGCAGGTGATTGCAGGTAATAAACTGGTTGATTATTACGGCTTGGAGTATGTGATCTTTGCCCTGGTACTG
>NZ_JBJMLX010000005.1:0-2691 GCF_045805085.1 Niastella sp. | reverse complement strand
TAGGCAGAGATGATATCGTCTGAATGCTGATCGGAACTGCGGATAATAATTTTTCCTGCTTCCAATCCCTGTTTGAGTAACGGGTCAGAAAATTTCACTTCATTTTCAAAGGTCTTTTCCACGCCTTTCGCTACGCCATTGACGAATTCTGACCCGGCCTTCCCTACTACTTCACCGGTTTTGTTAACGGTGTCTTTTGCTTTTTTTTCGGCCCAGTTACAGGATGCGGTTACTAGGGCAAGGCCAATAATCAGGTATTTCATTGTTTTGTATTTAGGGGAATTCAACGAGTAAAATACAGATTGTTTTAGAGATTTTCAAACCGCCTCGTCATATTACAAATCAGGAACGAACTAACAAATTACTATCCAAACATGATCTTCACCGTTTGATAGAACAGCCTGCTTTGGAGGTGTTGGGCTTGTTCCGTAAAGCCCTGCAGGCCAAATAAACCCGCAGCATTGCCTTTGTTGATGGCAATTTCAAGATAGCCTGCCGCATTGAAGAGAGCGAGCTTTTCGCCTCCGGGTACATCGGCATAGGTTTCGGCCACTTTATCGATCACTTCATTACGTTTGAAAACGATCTTGAAGTTCCGTCCTTTGCGATGTTCTTCGAATTGGTCGCGGGTAATATTAACTACAATATTTTCGAAATGGTCTATAAAGATGATCTGTCCTTCCATCCAGTTCTCCCCAAATAGCGGACGTAAATGATTCTTTTCTATAAAAGGCACATCTGGTATACCTATATCCTGCAGGCGGGCGCCACCGTGTAATTTATGAATGGCTTCCCCCATAACCTGCACACAATACAGGGTGTTTTTTATTGCTTTGGGATCAAGGGGCAACCCAATGATCATTTCAGGTTTGTCTTCAAGCACCATCGAGAGCAACCCATTATCGGCACATAAAATGTATTGTTCCTGATGCCAGGCTAATAATAATTGCTCCGGCTTTTTTTCAAACAGGTTTACCAGCAGTAAGTGGAACGTGTGGGAAGGAAACTGCTTTATGGCATTACGGCTCACATAGGCCGCCTGCGGATAGTTAAATGGAGAAATGGTATGCGACACATCAACCAGGGTAAATTCCGGGTTCTGTTGCAATAACCGGCCTTTTACTGCACCCACCAGGTAATCTTGCACACCAAAATCAGAAGTGAGGGTTAGTAAAGGCATTTAAGAAATTATGTATAATAATTAATATCAGAAATGAAATTTATTTGGAAAGCTCGTTGTTTTTAAAAAAGAATTTGTACACCAGCTTATCCGTTAGCGAAGGAAAGAGCTTGTTCAAAAAGATGGTTCTTTTACCATTGAAGGTAAGAACCAGGGTACGCTTACGGTTTTCGATGGCTTTCAGAATTTCGCGTGAACATTCTGCAGCACTCATTAAACTGGCTTCATCGAGCGGTGATTCCCCCTGGGGTTGGCCCAGCTCATTCAACGCAGCATTTCGGATATTAGAAGCTGTAAAGCCCGGACATACCCACATCACGTGCACGCCGGTATGTAGTAACTCCGTGCGGATGGCCTCTAACCAGCCCTGTAAGGCAAATTTAGAAGCAGAATAAGCCGCACGGCCAGGTAAACCCCGGTAACCGGCAATGGAAGAAACACCCACAATTGTTCCTTTACGTTCCAGAATGGAAGGTAAAGCATATTTGGTGCAATACACGGAACCAAAAAAGTTGACGTCCATTACTTTTTTGATCACTTCAATATCGGCATCGTTGAACAAAGCACGCATGCTGATGCCGGCATTGTTGATAAGAATATCTATGCCACCGAAGGTTTTTATGGTAGATTCAATAAAACGCTGGCAATCGCCTTCGTTACTTACATCGCAGGTGATGGTATGCAGCATAACATTGGCGTGCTGCAGTTGAAGCGAGTATAATTTGTCGTAATTACGCGCACAGGTAGCCACTTTTGCTCCTGCGGCAATGCAGGCATCTACCAGGGCCTTTCCAATTCCATCACTTCCACCCGTTATTGCTACAACCTTATCTTTTAAAAATGACATAGCGTTACTTTTGTAAACACAAAAATAGCGGAGTTAACCCGCTGAAAAAATAAGAGTTGAGAAAATAGTTTATGATTTTTTTTAAAAAAATTTGGTGAGATATGATTTTCACCTATTTTTGCACTCCCAAAATAAACGCACCGCTTCAAAAAAACGGTCAGAAAAGAAAGATAATGAAGGAGTTGAATAGCAATTTTGGGCAAAGTTCTTGAAAAAATAATATCTTTATAAGGATGATCTCGTAGCTCAGTTGGTAGAGCACAACACTTTTAATGTTGGGGTCCTGGGTTCGAGTCCCAGCGGGATCACAGAAATGGCAAAGGGCTATCAAAATTGGTAGCCTTTTTTTATGCCAGAATTATTGGTTACCTATCTTCGCAGCTCATAAGAGTAAAGATCTTAGGTTGATCTCGTAGCTCAGTTGGTAGAGCACAACACTTTTAATGTTGGGGTCCTGGGTTCGAGTCCCAGCGGGATCACAGACAAATGTTCAACTAAAAACAAAAACCCACGTAAATTAATTGTTTACGTGGGTTTTTGTTTTATCTAAACCAGTTTATGGATCAAATTGTTGGGGGATTGGAGCTTTTATGGTACAACAGTAGCTTTTTATGCACCATCCCTCGCCTTTTATAGTGCATCCCTTACTTTATTCTATTGCATC
>NZ_JBJMLX010000004.1:0-1612 GCF_045805085.1 Niastella sp. | reverse complement strand
GGAAAGCATGCGGTCGCTTTCGAGCCAGAAGGCTGTTTCCAGGTTTTCGGCCGGTAACTGAATATAATAATTGGTTACATCGTTACTGGTGTAGGCATTGTTTTCGCCTCCGGCCATTTGTAAGGGGGTTTCAAAATCTTCAATATTTTTGGAACCGCCAAACATCAGGTGCTCGAACAAGTGAGCAAAACCGGTTTTATTGGCATTCTCGTCCCTGGCGCCCACATCGTACATCACATTTAATACTGCCATGGGGGTTGAATGATCTTCATGTACTATAACTCGTAAGCCATTCGAAAGCGTAAATTTTTCAAATTGTATCATATGCCGTAATTGCTTTTATATTATCCACATTCCTTCATTACGCACAAAAATGGTGAACCAACATCTTTACCCTGATCCTGGGCGGAGTTGAAGGACGTAGCTACAAATTAACGACAAGTTGAGGTATTTGGTTGAAAGTGATTGATAAAAGACCGGTTAACGTCCGGTCAGAATGTTTTTCACCTTCAGGGTAAGCTGGTAAGGACCGTCTTTTCGCAGCACCAGCACCTTGAGCCTTTCACCCGGGGTTTGCATCAGGTTCTTATAGGTTTGAATATTATTACTGAAATTGTTCGCCACCCCCATAATTATATCGCCCGGTTTAAACCCGGCCTGTTCGGCGGGCGATTCGGGCATTATATCCACTACCTGAATTTCGCCATCCACCACGTACATGCCTAATCCGGTATAGGAATAATCAAATTGTTCTTTGTAATGGGAGTTGGGGATCATGTAAATGTCTTTGCGCTCGTAATTGATGATGAGGTTAAAGCGGCGCAGCAGGTCATTTCCTACCAACCCCGCGAGGGCCGGGTATTGAGTAACATTGTATTCATCGTCGAAAATATAGGTAGGTACATTTTTAAATTTGTAGGGCCCCAGCTGTACCTGTTTTATAACTCCTTGTTTCATAGGGGCTTTTCCGCCCAAACCCTCCGCCTGGGTAGCGTACCATTTGCGTTTGGGCTTTACAAAATTGCTGTCGCTTACAAAGTCGGCCGACAGCAGCAGGCACATGCCGGCGCCGGTATCGAAATAAAAACGGGAGGCCAGCTGCCGGTTGTCTTTGATACTGGCGGTTAAAACGGGAATGGTTTGAATAACGGGTTTTAACAAAAAACCGCCGCGGGGGTATTTAATGGTGCCTTTTGTATAAACCGAAATGGCCATGCTGTCGTAATCAATCTTTAAAATATAGCGCGACAAAAAGCTCAGCCCGATGATGCCATCTATTTTTTCCCCATAGGCGCTGGTCAAAACATCATAATCATTAATATGAAAATCCAGGTTTTCAACCGACAGGTCGGGCAGGTGCAGGGTTTGTCCATAAGAGAAAAATACCCGCCGTACCCCGGCAATGCCACGGATGGTGCGGTCGCTTAATTTGGTTGGTAATTTCAAATATTCGGCCGTGGAGGAGTCGAGCGAAATGCCGCCACTACCGGTATCCAAAACAAAATTGAGGGAATCTGGAAAGTTACCCAGCCGGGCTCTTACGGTAATAATGCCACCGGTAAGTAGTCTGAACGGGAAATGGGCTATCCTTTTGGCAGGCGGTGGAATAAAT
>NZ_JBJMLX010000003.1:0-18536 GCF_045805085.1 Niastella sp. | reverse complement strand
TTACCACTACTTCCTTTAACACCCCGCTTGTTTTGGCTAACTGAACCGGCTCCAATTGCATATTGACACTTGTCTGATTAACAGTAATTGAAATCCGTTTTTCAACAAAGCCGGTATGGGTAAAAGAAAGCACATAATTACCCGTATCGGGTTTGCTGAATTGAAAACCACCCTGCTCGTTGGTTAAAACAGTTTGCAAGGGCTTCGTATTATTTATTTTTAACAGGCGAACTGTTGCAAACCCAAGCGGTTTTGTGCTGTCTGTAACAGTGCCGGACAAGGTAGCAATGGTTTGGGAAAATAAAGGTGCAGACAGTAAGAGCAGGATTGCGGTTAAACTGCAAAGCAGTATTGGTTTCTTCATAAATGGTCAATTACGGGAATCAATCAATCATTCGGTTGCAAGAATAACGAAATGGTTCGTAGATTGATTGTTAATTGTGATGAGTGGCACCTTTTTGACAATTTTCACATTTAACCATTTAATTTTACCAAATCATTTCCATTTTACCTACTGATTAAACTTTATTTAAATGTTCAGAAAAATTGTAATGTCTGTACTTGTCTTATTCGTTGTACAAGCTACCGTTCATGCCCAGAAGCTGACCCCCTTACCTATGAATAATAAGGAATGGTCTGAGCCTGCCGAGCCGTTCCGGATTGCCGGTAATTTATATTATGTGGGCACCTACGATCTCGGCTGTTATTTAATTGCCACGCCCAAAGGACATATTCTCATCAATACCGGTTTGGCTGAATCGGTACCTATGATCAAAAAGAACATAGAACAATTGGGTTTTAAATTTTCCGATATAAAGATCTTGCTGACCACCCAGGCGCATTTTGACCATGTTGCGGGTATGGCCGAAATAAAAAAGCTAACCGGTGCTAAAATGATGGTTGACGCAAAAGACGCAAAAGTGCTGGCAGATGGCGGTAACTCTGATTACTATATGGGAGGGAAAGGTCCCCTGTACGTACCGGTAAAAGCCGATAAATTATTGCACGATCAGGATTCTATCAGTTTGGGTGAAACGAAACTCGTGTTGTTGCATCACCCCGGTCATACGCAGGGTTCGTGCAGTTACCTGGTGACGGTGAAGGATGAAAAAAGAAGCTATAGAGTGCTGATCGCGAATATGCCTACCATATTGTCCGATACCAAAATGACCGGCATGCCGGGCTATCCCGACATCAGTAAGGATTTTGCCTATACGCTGGATACCATGAAAAAACTGCAATTTGATCTGTGGGTAGCTTCTCATGCCAGTCAGTTTAAGATGCATGAAAAAAGGAAAGATGGCGCTGCTTATAACCCTGAAGCCTTTGCTGACCGTGCTTTGTATGATAAAACGCTGGAGGAGCGGACCGCTGATTATAAGAAATACCCCACAGCCCCCTAAAGGGAGAGTAAAAGATAGGGTGGGTCTCCTTTTCAAGGAGGCTCACCCTTATAATGTTAAGAGGGTGAGCCTCCCTTTGGAGGGAGACCCACCCTTTTTAATTAAACTTCAATACCACCGGTTCCATCCCAGGTGATTCCAGTTTTACTGCATAGGCGCCTCCTGAAGACGTCGGTTGCACATACACGATCAACGCGCCATGCATGGCCTTTCGGGTAGCCGCATGATAATCACTTACATCATTCGCATCACTGTTTTCTATTCCTTTCAGCGTAGCCGCCCCGGTAACACTTACCGTTACGGCGTTTTCTGCGGAATATACTTTTTGCCCTTTTTCATCGGTGATGGCTACTTCTATTTGTTGTAAACAATTGGAGTCACGAATAATGGGCGCCCATTGGTCCTGTCTTTCCTTGTATACAGTGGCTTTTAAAGCTGTTGCTTTACCTGTTGTGCTCAACGTATATTGCGCTGCCTGCTTTCCGTTCTGATAACCTTTTACTACCAGCTCTCCCGGGTGGTACACTGTATTCCAGAATAAAATTCTGCTGTGGGCGTCGGCCAGGGCCCTTTTGCCTAAAGAATGTCCGTTTAAGAACAATTCGGCTTCAGAACAATTGGTGAAACAATTCACCCGGATAGAATCGCCATCGGCGCCCTCCCAAACCGGTGCCGCCTGTTTGTGGCTCCAGATGCCGTTATCTTCAGATTTGGGAATGGGTGCGGTACCCATATAGATCATCGGTTCTTTTGTCCAGATACTTTGCCGGAAATAGTATTCCGGTTTGGTGAATCCGCCAAGGTCTAACAGTCCGGCCTGGTTGCTGCGATTGGGCCAGGCGCCCGCTTCGCCAAGATAATCGATACCCGTCCAAAGGAATTGTCCGGCTATATACGGGTTCTTTTCAACAGCCTCCCAGGCGCTGAGGCGCATGCCATTTTCACTGTCGTAAATGACGCGATTGGGATATTGCTGGTGGTCTGCCGCATAGCGGTATTCCTGGTAGTTATAGCCTACAATATCCAGGTTAGCGGGATAACTGGTGGTGTTCGACATCACTACACCGGCCAGCGCAGCCGTTACCGGTCGCGTGGTATCGTATTGTTTGGCCACCTGCACCAGGTGTTGAGAAATTTCACCAAGACGGGCAGCTGGCGGATGACCGGCCAATTGACCACTGCCATAGATCTGCGGATTGTTGCCGGTGTTCAGGATCTCATGCGTATAGGGGTCATTGGGATAGTCTATTTCATTGCCAATGCTCCACATAATAACAGAAGGATGGTTGCGGTTGCGCAGGATCATATCGCGCAGGTCGCGGTCGGCCCATTCTTTAAAATAAGTATGGTAACCATCTTTGCCCGGCGTTCCCTTGTTCCAACCCTGGATCCATTTGTTTTTACCCACTTCCCATTCATCAAAAGCTTCGTCCATTACTACAAAACCCATTTCGTCGCACAGGCGATATAAATAATCGGCATGCGGGTTATGGCTCAGTCGTAAGGCATTACAACCGCCTTCCTTCAGGGTGTGCAATCGTCTTACCCATACTTCCTCAGGTACGGCAACGCCCAATACGCCAGCATCGTCGTGAATACATACGCCCTGTAATTTGGTGGCTTCTCCATTCAGAAAAAATCCTTTGCTGGCATCGAACCTGATGGATCGGATACCCACTTCGGAACCCCATTCATCAATCTTTTTGCCTTCAGACAAAAGCGTCACCTTTAAAATATATGTGTTTGGTTTGTCGGTTGACCATAAGGCCGGGTTTGAAACCGTAAATGAACAATCACCCCCGGTTGTCGCATTGGGCGCAACAGTTATTGCTTTTTGTGCTTTTCCTGCTGTGTCTGCATGCCCATTGATGAGGCTGCATACAACCGTAACCCGTTTGTTTGCTTTTGTGTTATTGGTCACTGTTGTCTTTACATTTACAGTAGCACTGGTTGTTGACACTGCCGGTGTACTGAATGCAACACCCCATTGATTAATGTGCACCGGGTTGGTGGCAATCAGGTATACATTGCGATAAATGCCGGAACCCGTATACCATCTTGAATCAGCAAACGTAGTATGGTCAACTTTTACTGCAATGGTATTGTTGCCGGGTTGCAGGTATTGGGTGAGTTCATATTGAAATGGGGTAAACCCGTTCGGCCGTTTGCCGAGGGAATGGCCATTGATCCACACTTCACTGTTCTTGTATACGCCATCGAAATAAATATAGATCTGCTTTCCTTTCCATTCCGGTGCAAACGAAAACGTTTTGCGATACCAGCCAATACCACCGGGTGAAAAACCGGTACCGCTGGCCCATTCCATACTGAATGGGCCTTCAATACTCCAGTCGTGTGGTAAATTCAACATGCGCCAATTGGCATCATTAAAAGTGCTCTTTTCAGCACCAGGCACATCGCCTTTATAAAAGCGCCAGTCTGCATTGAACAACAACTGTTCCCTGGTTTCCTGGGCATGAAGGAGTGCGGGCAATAACAATAGCAACCACAAATAACAATTCCGTATCATTAGTATCCGCTGTTTTGTTGAATTTTATTATTGCTGGCCTGTATTTCGGTGCGTGGTATGGGGAGCCAGTAATTTTTGGTTTCAAAGTGACGGCCATCGAGTGCCACCTTTGTTGCATAAGTAAAATTACTTCCGTTTTTGATAACGGTTACACCGCCTGCTGGTTTGTTTTCTGTTACATCGGCGATCTTCCATCTTCTTACATCATAAAAGCGATGTTCTTCAAATGCCAGTTCAACCCGGCGTTCGTATTGAATGGCAGTCCGCATTTGTGCTTGTGATAATCCGGCCGGCAGGTCAGGCATACCTACACTGGGCCTTTCTCTGATTAAATTCACAGCAGCGCGGGCCGTCAGGGTTGATCCGGGAGGTACTACATCTGGCCCATAGGCTTCATTGGCTGCTTCGGCAAAATTCAATAATATTTCCGCGTAGCGAATATAGATCCAGGGTTGAAAACCTGCATTGCCCCAGGGATTCTGCAGTGGATAGGCATCGTTCATGTATTTTTTCAGGTAATAACCCGTTTTGGAGGTGTTCCAGTTATCGGGCCCGTCCTTACTGTCTTTGCCACCGGGCGTAAATGTTTCAATGGTATTGCCGCGATAGATGGCGCCATTATATAAAATGGTTGCATAAAAACGGTTATCGCGCCCAACGTATGGGTTGTTGGCATCATAACCCGAAGTAGGATCGGTGATGGCTTTACCATTGTTCATTTGGTAATCATCAACCAGGTTTTGTAAAGGCAGGTTGCCGCCCCAGCCACCATAACTATTAGGGCCATTGGCTATTTCCAAATGGGTGTGATTGGCATTTTTGGTATACAACCGTTCAAAGATCGTTTCTTTATTGTCGTTTATAAGGAACAGGTTCGAATACCCGCCGGTGTAAAGGCTGTATTTATTCAAACCAATTACTGCCTGTGCGGCTGTTACTGCGGCCTGCCAGGTGCCGGTGCCATACAACGGACTGGCTGCATACAACAACAGTCTTGATTTCAAAGCAAGCGCGGCACCTTTGGTAGCGCGGCCCAGTAACCAGGCATCGTCGTTGTTCAATGGTAATCCATTGGCGGCATCATCCAGTTGCGCAACGGCATAATCGATCGATTCTTTCAGCGATGCTCTTTTGAAGAAGGCATCATCCTGTAAATTGTCGGTGAGGTTATAAGCGGAGTCACCCATCAAAATAACGCCACCATAATTTCTGATGAGGTCGTGGTAACGGAAGGCCCTGATGAATTTCAATTCGGCCATTAAGCGGGCTTTACGTGGCGCGCTCATGTTCACTTTGGCAATAGTGCTGATGGCAAAATTACAATCCCTGATGCCGCGATAGCTGCGCCCCCAAATGGTGCCGGCAATACCGGTATTTTCCGGAGCCAGTAATCCTTTTTGCACCAGCCAGGTATTGTCATCATTGTTATAGATAGATTCATCGGTAAGCGAGCTCCACATGGCGTATTCAAAACCGCGGCCAAAACCAGGATTGGTGCCATCACCTTCCTTATCCTGTAAGCGGATGCCTACATAACGGGCAACTACATAATCTTCATACAGGGATGAGTCTGCCAGGATATATTCCTGTGGAAGCCTGTCCGTTGGTTGAACGGTCAAAAAGTCTTTTTTGCAGGAAGTAATGGCCGTTGCAAAAAAAGCGGTATAAAATATATTTCGAAATATTGTTTTCATTGTCTTGCGGTTTGCTGTTTAAAATTGTAAGGCTACTCCAAGATTCACGATCCGTTGCTGGGGATAAAACTGCCCGCTGTAATTGCTTCCTTCGGGATCATAATCTTTTACTTTGGTAATGGTGAACAGGTTAAAGGCGCTCAGGTATACCCGCAAGGATTGCATTTTCAATTTTGATAAGGTTGAACCGGTTACGTTATAACCCAGTTCTATGTTTTTCAACCGCAGGAATGATGCATTATTTAACCAGAAGGTGTTTGGGTACTGGCCGCCGTTAACAGATGCTGAAGTGCGCGTATCAACGCGGGGATAGCTGCCATTGGGGTTGGCCGGGCTCCAGCGGTTATCGGCCCAGCTGCTGTAAAAATTACCAACGGTTCCTGATTCAGGCAGCACGAACTGGCTTACATGTGTTTGCCCGGCAAACACAACGGAAATATCAAACGATTTGTAATCGGCGTTTAATAAAATGCCATAGGTGATCTGGGGTATGTTGCCGTATTTTGATCTTACCTGGTCATCAGCTGTGATCTTGCCATCATTGTTATAATCCTGCAGGATCAGGTCGCCCGGTTGTGCTCCATCCAGGTGCGGATATTTGGCAATTTCATCGGTTGAATGAAAAATGCCGGTTGCATTGTATAATAAATACGTATTTAACGGTTTGCCCGTTTGTTTCTGATACGACAAAACCGCTGGTGCTTCATCTATGAACACGATCTTGCTTTTGGCATACGTGAAATTTCCGCTGGCACCATAATGCAGTTTCCCTTTACGGTTGTTATAACCCAACGTAGCTTCTAACCCATTGCTGTTTACCTTTCCAATATTTTCGGATGGCACCAGCGGATCGGAACCGTATGGGTTTACAATACCGGTTACATTGGGAATAGAGGCGTTGCGGGCAGCCAGGATGTTGGATCGTTGCTGGCGGAAATATATAAACTCAAAATTGATGTCATTGAATAATATCCCTTCCAGTGCGATGTCGGTTTTGCGTGCTTCTTCCCAGTGAATTTGTTTATTAGCGAGCTTGGTAAGGTCGATAGCTGGTGCTATACCAATTGCTGTGCTGGAGGCCAATACTACCTGTGTGTTGAAGGTGTAGTTATTGAGATATTGGAACAGCGCCACATTGTCGTTACCCAGCATGCCGAAGGACCCGCGCAGCTTCAAATCATTTATAAAGGCAACATTGTGCATGAACGATTCGTTGGAGATGCGCCAGCCTGCGGAGAAGGAAGGGAAGTAACCATACCGGTGACCTGCGGGGAAAGTGGAAGAACCATCGATACGCAACTGTGCATCGAAAAGGTATTTTTCGGCATAATTGTAAGAGAGTTTTCCCAGGTAACTTTTGCGGGTATAATGATAACTGTTACCGCCGTTGTCGCGATCGGTAGCCAACGTTCCGCCTTGCGTTAATTCAGGCGTTAATGGCGTTGGAAAATTGATGCGGGAAGCGCCCAGTGAATCGCGTTTAAGTTCTGATTGTTCATAACCCACAAATGCATTGAAATTATGCTGGCCAAAGCTGTTGGCATAATTCAGCCGGATATTGGTGGTGAGTTGTGTTTGGTTTTTCTGGCTTTCGTTAAGGGAGGCGGCGTTGTTGTTGCCACCCACGATCCTTGACGTATAGATATCGGTGTTTTTATTGTAGGAATATAATAAGTAGGGTGTAGCAAAGGTTTTATTGAAGTACCAGGACTTGTCTACCGCAGCAAACGCATCAACCGATAAGCCTTTTATGGCTGAAATATTGTAACTGCCTTTCAAAATGCCATTAAACACCTGGCCGGGGTTCCTGTTCAGGCCACCTGCATTGGTTGCCATCACGGCCGGGTTGTTTCCCTCAATACCGCCAGATGGCAGGCCATTGGGGTAAAAGGCAGGAATGGTGGAGTAAGCGCGATAGATGGAACGGAAAATATCACTTGATGAAGAAGCAGGGAATTGCCGGTCTTCTTCGCGCCCCGATAAATACAGGCTTACCTTAAAATCCTTGGTGATGCTGGCGTCGATGTTCGAGCGAAAGCTGTACTGGTTGTACTTGTTGGCGCCGTTCTTATATAAACCGTCCTGGCTAACCAAACCGCTGCTGAGGTAATAACGGATATTATCCGATCCACCGGCTACGGATACATTGGCCTGGTCCTGCCCTGTTGAGTTTTTTAACGTGGTTTTTGCCCAATTGGTATTGGGATAATTCAACGGGTCGGACCCATCGGCGAATTTTTGGATCTCGGCATCCGAATACTGCTGGTTCATACCACCTGCCTTGTTATTATAATAAGCAATTTCATTGCTAATGGCTGCATAGGTTTTTGCATCGGCCATTTCTGGCAAACGGGTGGGGGAAGAAAAACCATGATTATAGCTTGCCGAAATAGTGGGTTTGCCGGTTTTGCCCCGTTTGGTAGTAACGAGAATAACGCCATTTGCGGCACGGCTGCCATAAATAGCGGCAGAAGCGTCTTTTAGTACCGAAATACTTTCAATATCATTTGGGTTCAATCGTTCCAACCCACCAATTTGACCCGGTACGCCATCTACCACCACCAGCACATCGTTATTACCGGTTGTGGCCAGTCCCCGTACAGTAATGCCCGATCCATCATAACCAGGTTCGCCACTGCGGTTGTTGAGAATAACACCGGAGAAACGGCCGGCCAGGGAGTTCGATACATTCGCCTGCGGACTTTTAACCAGGTCGGCGCCTTTTACAACCGACACCGAGCCGGTAAGCGTGGCTTTCTTCGTGGTATTATAACCAACTACAATCACTTCCGACATACTGTTGTTAGCAGACGATAGGGTGACCTCCATGTTGCCGCCGGTTACGGTCATTTCCTCGGCTTTATAATTTACATGGGTAAAAACCAGGATGGCTTTTTCGGGCGCCTGAATGGAAAATTTTCCAGCGGCATCGGTGACTGCTGTTGTCTGGGTGCCTTTTACGGTTACCGTAACACCGGCTACAGGGCCATCGCTGGCCATTACCCGGCCTGTTACCGCCGTTTGCGCAAAAAGCGTCAAATTGGAAAACAGCAAAAAAGCAAGAAGAAAAAGTGGTGGGGCGATCCTGTAAAATGGGTAACAGGCTGCCCTGCATGTCAATTGCAGAATTTGTCTCATACGAACAAGCTCGTTTGGTTAAATAATCGTTTGCAGCTGTTTAAATGGATTCATATAGTATATAATACCAGCTGTCTACATATGCAAAGTAGGTCCAGGGCAGGGTGGAAGGAGGGGGGTATTTCCTATAATAAGGGGGGTATTTTGAGGTTTCATAAGATTGTTTTTTTATTAAGTGGTTTTTTTGTGGTGGAATGTTGTAAGGCAAAAGGCAAAGGGCAGAAGGCAGAAGGCAGAAGGCAGAGATGGGCTCTCGATTTTTGAAATTAATAAGCGCTCCTGCACCTACGGAAATTATTGCCGATTGCTCTGGGCTTAACCGAGACCGGCTGTCGATTGTTCCTGGCCGCGCTGAGGTTTTCTGCCCTCTGCCTTTTGCCCTTTGCCTGCCTTCAGTGGCACAAAATTTTAACCTTACAGCACATGAGCAATAAGGATAACATATCCCACCAGCAAATAAATGTGGGCGGAATTTCTGTGCATATAGCCCTGGCAGGCGATTCGGCTAATCAGGCCATCCTGTTTTTGCATGGCTATCCTGAGAACTGGCAGGAATTTGAAGGGGTGATGAATAGGTTAAAAGACACTTATTATGTGCTGGCCATCGATCTGCCCGGAATTGGTATGTCTGAACCAATAGCGTCAGGGGACAAACATTGCCTGGCTGAGTTTATAAACAATATGTTGCAGGCTTTGCATATAGACCGGATCGTGTTGGTTGGTCATGATGTGGGGGGGATGACGGCTTATTCATTTATAAAGCAGTATCCGGAAAAATTACTCAAGGCCGTCATTATGAATACGGCTATTCCCGGGGTTGATCCCTGGGAGCAGGTGAAACGAAACCCACATATCTGGCATTTTGCGTTGTATGAGGTGCCTGCGTTACCGGAAGCTGTATTTGCCGGTAAACAAAGAGTCCTCTTCGATTATTTTTATAACACCCTTTCTTTTAATAAGCAGGCGATCGATGATGACAAACGGGATGAGTATGTAAAGTCCTATAGCAACTCCATTGCTTTAAAAACCAGTTTCGATTGGTACAGGGCTTTCTCCCATGATGAAAAGGACAATTCCAAAAATACCCCCGTTGATGTGCCGGTATTATATATAAGAGGGGAAAAAGAAAGTGGTGATATTGATCAGTATGCGGAAGGGTTACGAAAGAGTGGGATACATGACCTTCGTTGTAAGTTGATTGAAAGCTGCGGACATTTTGGCCCCGAGGAGCAGCCCGAGGTTGTTGCGGAGGTGATACGTGAGTTTGTAGTTGACAAGTTAACCAGTTAACCAGTTGACCAGTGAAATACCAGATACAAGTTTATTAGTTCTTAAGTTATTGGGTTCATCCCGGGTTAGGCGAGTCCTTTCACGTTTCACGTTTGCCGTTTCACGGCAGCCTCTTGAAACCTCAAGAACCTGCCTTTATAACATTATACTCTCTATTAAACGAGTGCCGGTATTTCTTTATGTATTCCGACGGCGTCATATGAAACACCTTCACAAACTGCTCACGGAAGTACCGCACATCATTGATGCCTACCTGGAAGGCGGCCTGGCGGATGTTCATATTCTCGGTTAACATGAGTACGGCCGCTCTCCTCAGTCTTATTGAGCGAATGAACGCGTTCAGTGATTGTCCGGAAATGGATTTTACCTTATTATATAAAGCGGGGTGACTCATGCCCATGGCTTTTGAGAATTTTTTGATGGTAAAGTCTTCGGTATCTATGTTTTGTTCAATAACGGCAATACATTTTCGAAGGAACTCCTGGTATTCGGCCGGTACTTTGGAGTTTGTTTCCTTCAGGGTGATACTGTCGAAGAAAAAGCGCTGCAACAGGTTCCGGTTGCGCAATATAGTCTCCACTTTGGCCAGTAACAGGGTTTTATCAAATGGTTTGGTAATGTAATCGTCGGCGCCGCCTTCAATGCCTTTTAATTTTATCTCGTTGGTAGAGGATGCGCTTAACAGAATAACCGGGATATGTCCAAGCAGGTCACTCTGCTTTAATTTGGCACAGAGTTCAATACCATCCATACCCTGCATATGAATATCGCTGATGATAAGATCGGGTATGTGTTGCATTGCCAGCTTATACCCGTCGTCACCATTGTTGGCTGCAAACACCAGGTAGTTAGGCTCAAAGATCTGGTGCAGGTAACTGGTTATTTCGGGATTGTCGTCAATCAGCAGGATCGATCTTTTCTTTGTTATTACTTCTTCGGCCTGTTTGCCTTCCTGTTTTACGGATTTGATGGCCGGCTCTTCTTCCGGTTGTTGTATGGCGCCGCCAGCCAGTTCCTGCAGCAGGTTGTTTTGGTCGCCCGGAGTATTATCTGTAATAAATTCATAGCCCGCAGGCAGATGCACGGTTCCTTTAAATAAAGTAATGGTAAAGGTGGTGCCCTGGTTCAGCACGCTTTTACAGGTAACTGTTCCTTTATGGCTTTCGATAAATTGTTTTACCAGAAAGAGCCCAATGCCGAAACCTGATTGCCGTTTGCCATGATGGGCCTGTTGAAATTTTTCAAAGATGCGCTCACTGTCTGCGGCCTCGATGCCACAACCCGTATCCCGGATACTCAGTACAACTGCGTTATTTATTTCTTCCACCCTGAATTCGATCATTCCATTTTCCGGGGTGAACTTGAAGGCGTTGGAAAGCAGGTTGAACAGCGCGATCTCTATTTTTTCATAGTCTGCATAGATGGTCAGTTCTGTTGCAGCCGGAGCAAACTGAAAAGTGATATTCTTTGTACGGGCTTGGTGAATAAAACACTGGTATACTTCATCGCATAGTTGAATGAGATTGATGGCAGAGATGGTACAGGTGTCGGACCCATTATCGGCTTTTCTGAAAAGCAAGAGTTGATCAACCAGGCTTAGCAACCGGCGGGCGTTGCGATAGGCGATCTTCAGGTCATTACGCGGTTCGTTGTTGAGCGCTTCCTTTACCGGGTTTATAATAAGGGACAGGGGCGTTCTGAATTCATGCGAGATATTGGTAAAAAAGGTCAGCTTTTTTTCCATCAGTTCTTTTTCCTTTTCATTCTCTACATGCGCCAGCTTTATTTCATACCGTAACCGTTCCTGGGTTCGGGTATAACGAATATAGATGTAGATAGCGCCGGCAAAGCATAAAACATATAGTAAGTAGGCCCACCAGGTGCGATACCAGGGCGGTAAAATAATGATCTTTAGTAATTGGGTTTCGTGACCCCAGGTGCCATCGGGGTCCATGATCTTTACTTTGAACAGGTATGTTCCTTCCTGCAAACGGGAGTAATTGGCGGTCCTGATGTGGTTTACATAATTCCAGTCTTTATCCCAACCCTGTAAAAAATAAGCGTAATTGATCTTGTCGGCCCCGGCGTATTCCAGCGCCAGAAAATCGAGCGACAAAACCGCCCGTTCAAAAGGGATGGTGATCTCATCTATTCTGTCGAACGTCCTGGCAGTTACGCAGGGATCGCTTCCTTCAGCAATCGTGTTATTGATTTTAAGTCCTGTTAAATAAATGGCCGGTTGTTCGGCTATATCTTTTATACTATCGGGGTAGAAAATATTAAAGCCCTTGATACCGCCGAATAAAAATTCACCCGATGATAATGCCAGGCCGGCATTAAAACTGAACTGGTTGCTTTGTAACCCGTCGGACGCAGAAAAATTACGGACCGTTTTTGTTTGTAGATTAAACCGGCACAAACCATTATAGGTGCTTAACCATAAGTTACCCGCATCATCTTCGAGCATTCGAAGAATGGTATTGCCGGGCAATCCATCGGCGGTGGTAAAACGTTTGTATTTCCCTGTTTTGCGATCGAACAATAACAAGCCGCCATCCTGCGTACCGATCCAGAAATTATGGTGGCTGTCTTCATGGATGCAACGCAGGGTGTTACCGATATTATAATGGATGTGTTGTTTGTGATCCAGATCTATACGAATAAGGGTGGAATAATTACCGCCCCAAAAACCGCCTTGCCGGTCTTCGGCCAGGCATTGCAAATTGGTAATGGTGTTATCAAACAACTCAAAACGATCTTGCTGCCGGTTCAAAACATACAGGCTCCCTTCATTGGTGGCGCTGGCCCATAACCTGTTTTGCGCATCCTGGTATAGCAGCCATACGTTGTTCTCTTTATCGTGCGTTACCGGATTGTAACAATCATACCGGGTGAAGGTACCGGTTGACCGGTTAAAGCGATTAATGGCGCCCAGCCAGGTACTTACCCATACTTCGTTGTTATGATCTTTTACAATACTGGTAATGAAATTGCTGCTGATGGCGTTTGGGCCATTGTTGGGGGTATATTGGGTGAACTCGTTTTTTTGCCGGTCCCAATACCGCAACCCTGCGCCGTCGGTGCCGATCCATACATTGTGCTTTTCATCTTCACAAAACGACATGATGAAATTGCTGACAAGATTGTCGTTTCCCGGCGGATTATACGTGATGTGCGTAAATGAACTTGTTTTGGATTCCACTACATTGATGCCGCCGCGCAACGTGCCGATCCATTTACGGCCATCGGCATCTTCATAGATGGCATACACGGCATTGCTGTTCACAATAGATTTTCCCGCTGCAGTTACATAAGGCGTGGCTTTGGAGGCGCCGGGCGGAAGCACCAGCAGTCCATTGCCGTCGGAACCGATCCAGCCTTGTTGCTGTTTGTCGAAATACAGGTTTACGACCTTACTGCGTGTGCTTAGATAACTTGCTGAATATTGGTTGGTGGTAGTGCTGAACTGGTATAAGCCGTTTTCATTCCCCAGCCATATATTGTCCTGTTTGTCGAGCTTTAAACAATTGGCTTGTTTGATCTGGGTGCTTACTACCCGCAAATGCTTTTTAACCCGATCATATTGACATAAACCCACCTGTTGAATAAAGAGCCATACAGTGTTGCGAACGCTATCAAATTCAATGGCGGTTACATCATAATTCGCATCGGTCATATTATCATGCAGCAATGGTATTTGCTGACCGGGTGTTGATCTGTTTTCAAAAACCAGTAAGCCATTTTGCTGGGAACCAGCAAGCATCAACCCTGCGGCCGCCTGAATAATATGGATGTTATCCTGTACGTAATGCCGGGTCGCATCCTTCCAACCCTGGTATTGCAGACGGGAGAAAGTTGAACGCACCGGATCAAATACACAGGCTCCCTTGAGCCCGCCCACCCAAATGTTATTGGCGGCATCACCCTCGATGGTGTAAACAGTATTATTATTTAAGGAAGTGCTGTCGCCTATGACGTTCCGGAAGATCCGGAAGCCATATCCATCATAGCGATTGAGCCCGTCGTAGGTGCCAAACCATAGGAAGCCTTTATAATCCTGGTAAATAGTGGTGACAACGTTGTTCGACAAGCCCTGGTCGATACCCAGGAATTTGACCGGGTAATTATCTGCAAGCAGGCGGATGGTAAACGTGAGCAATAAGGAAAGTATTGCAATGGCTTTATACCTCATGTGGTTCCCCTTTCTGATCGTTAGGCCTTAAAAATAGGGAAAATTCTAAGGAGAAACCGCCATTTTTTATGGCTGCGGGCACATTGGCCGGTTGTTTTATTTTCCGTTGTTTGGTCCTTTTTAGCCGCCTTTTCTGACTTTTTACAGGCTAAAACCAAAAAAAAGAAGCAATCGAACAAAAATTTGAACCATAAAAACCAAAATCCAAACCTTCACCACATTGGTTAATAATAGGTTTGCAGTGATCGCTACCAGGGGAAAAGGGCACCGGTAACTATTAAAGGAACATCAACCAGTACCAGCGACAATGGGGTTTACAGCATTTTGTGCACCCGGGTCGGGGCAAACCACCGCTTTTCCGGCGCTTTCATCAGGGACTAAACTGGTGGCAGCCGCAAAGTGGGGCCTTGTTGTTCAGTACAACCGATACAGATCTTACCGGGGCATTCTGGAATGTGAGCATCAAAATTCAACAAGAAGGAAGTTTTATAAATATCAGGTTACTGAACCTGATGGCACTATGGATAAGTGCATTTTATTTCGTACAGTGATAATTGTTCCGCAGGGAATGTCTATTCCAGGTAAAAATAATTGTCTCTAACTCCTGTATTTCAATACAGGAGTTTTTTTATATTTATAATAAGGTTAACAAATATGGATACCTGTATTTGGAATTATCGTTTAAAAATAATTACATTCCGCCCCTATATATAATAATACGTCGTGCGTTTTTATTGATGAATTTCACTCTCATTAGAAAATATTCCCACTTAACTATTGGTTAATTGAACTGATTAGTGTAATTTTGACAATTATAAACACTTGCCATCCCTGATAATCAAATCCCACCGATTGCAGGAACATCAGAGCCAGATTGCCACCAGAAATTTTTACTTGCCGAAAACTTTACTAACATCTGCCAAACGCTTGTCAATTCTAAAGCAGAAACGATGAGTTGCCCATTTTTACAACAACTATAAACAGTTGTTTGCCCCCCTAACTGCCTGGAAAAAAAGGAGCATATCCTTTATTAATGTACAATTAGCGAAGCTTTAGCCCGGAGGAAAAAAATGAATGGACGCATGTATGCGGCTGTAATGGCCGGCGTGTGCGCACCAAACGGTAAACCATTGTATTCTATAAAAACTATAATAAAAAACGCAATGAAACTTAGAATCCTGTTCCCTGTATTAGCATTAACTACTGGTGTTATTCTTTATTCTTGTTCTAAAAAAGACTCACAGTCTGCACCTGCCGGGGATAAAATTCTGTCTGTTTATTATCCCGGTGCTTCTATGGAAGTGAAAGAGTTGTCAATCCGTACAAAGAATGGCGCTGTAACTGATCCTGCATTGATCCAGGGCTTCATTAACAGAAACGTATCTCCTGATGCAAGGGCCAATTTCTTTGTTGGTATGACCTCTGTACCCGTTCCTCCATCAACCCAGACTGTTAGCTTTTTAAATGATAACCGGGTAAACGTGAATGGTGTAAATATGGAGATCACCGGTGCAATGGATTCTGTGCTGCTGGTTACCGAATACACTGCAACTCCTTTCCCAACTTATGCTACTTCATGTGGCGCTTTATTAGGTCAGGTGCCTCAGTTTACAGCATTGTATAATTGCCCTGATGCCAATTGCGCAACCTATCGTAAATCATATCCCCTGGTTGTGGAAGGCGCTAATTATTATGCTCCCCTGTTAACCTATGCGGTTGTTACAAAAGATTGCGCTATAACTGCCACTGAGATCCCAACGATCAATACACTCAATCCTGATCTGAATTCACTGCTGAAAGATGGTGATTCAGTGCTGGTACAGTATGTGAAATTACCTTTGTCAAAGAAAGTAGACTAGAATCAGACATAACAAAAGGCTGCCGCAACAAATTGTTGCCGGCAGCTTTTGTATTTAAAAGCAATTTCATTCTATAAAAAAAATTGAAACCTCCAGGCGGCAACGTGAAAATTACAGGTGTTTTTCTATTCAGGAATAAATAGTGATGTAGCTTTTACGCACAGTAATTGTACGTTCACATACAATAATACGGCGTTCACCCCAACCAGGTATTAACATGTATACGAAATTTATATATTTGCGCGTTTATAAAACCACATTTAACCCAAATCAGTATCATGAAAATTTTTTACAGATCGCTTGGTTTAGTTTCCGTATTAGCCCTGAGTACCCTTTTACATTCTTGCGACAAGGTTAAAGATGCCATCTCTATTAACATCCCTACTCAAACTGTAACTGCCGATTTTTACATTACCCCTCAACAGGTAGGAACACAGCAGGTAGCTACTTTTCAGTACGGGATCAACCTCGATTCGCTTATTAAACATGAAAACACCAGCCTTGGTATCGGTAACATCAAGTCAGCAAAAATTAAAAGTGTTGTGCTTAATTTGACAAACGCTGGCGGACCTGATAACTTAGGTGCTTTCTCAGCTTGCGAAGTTGGTTTATCTTCCAGTGCAAAACCTGACTATACTGTTATTGCAGGAATAGCTAATAATCCTGATCAAAACCAGGTTACTTTAGATATCCCGGTAAATAATATTGAACTGAAAGACTATTTCAGCTCAACTTCATTCACGTATAAGCTTTCAGCTACTACGCGTCGTGCTACAACTACTACACTTACAGGTAAAGCTACCATCAAATTTGATGTTACAGCTGGTCTGTAAGACTGATTGATTGTAATTGATAAAGAATTATGGGCACTATTGTTTCTTGTAAACGATAGTGCCTTTTTTATTGGTTTTGATGCCTCGTCAATGCCTCGGCATACTGTAGCAGACTTGCCTTAGCATTGCCTACGTATTGCCTGGGGTTGTACTGGATCAAGTCAAATTCCTGGGGGATTAAGAGAATAGAAAGCAATGGTGGGCAATTTTAAGTTGGGGACTTAGATCCTTTACCAGTGTCTTGTGCTCGTCTCATCTTACCTTTTATGCATCATCAGTAGCTTTTTATAGATCTTCCGTTGGTTTTTATACATCAACACTAGCTTCTTATGCATCATCAATCGCCTTTTGTAATGCATTTCTCATGGGAAATTCAAATAAATAGCCTTTTATGACTCGTCAGTAGCCAACATTACGACATAAGTAACCAACATTGGGTTATTAATAGCTAATTTCCGATCGTATGTTCCTTACTTAAGACCTAAAGTTGACTACTTGTGTGGCAAAAAAAGCAACTAATGAGTTAAAATTGCGAAGATGTGCGCTAAAAAAGGCTACTTACGCCCCAAAATAAGCTACTGATGTGTCATATTTAGCTTTGGATGAGTCATAAAAGGCTAGGGACGCACTATAAAAGGCTACAGGCGCACTATATAAAGCTACAGGCGCACCATAAAAAGCAATAGCGGCTTCAAAGTTTACAACTTTTGCCAATCTTTGGTAGAAATGTGCTCTTTTCATGGGGTCGTATCTAATCTTATCCTAAGTCCCCAACTTTTCAACCTGATCCAATGTTAGTTACCCTATATAAGAAAACCATAAGCAGGTCATTGATCCTGACGGCCTGTTTAATCCTCGGGCAGTTGGTAATGCACAGCAGTATCCGGTACAAATAGTACCTCAGTTGTTGCCGCCTTATACTTTAAATGTAAGTGACTATTACAATGGTGCCAGTGAAAAGCTGGTGTTATTGCTAACCAATACTGATTTAAACAAGCCCACCTTGCAGGTGCGTTTACGCATGAGCATCCAGGGCCAGTCGGCCAAACTGATCAGCCGGGATGCTTATTATCCCCCAATTAGCCTCGATGGGGTATTGCCACCCGCATTAGTCTGGCAGATCTGGCTCCTTATTTCAATGCCGATAGCGAGATTATGTCTCTGATAAAAATTAAACAATAACTATGCGATACAAATATCAATTATTGAAGTCCAGTTGGGGAATTGTTATTTTTTTAGAGATCGATGAAATATTGAGTCCTTCTATTAGTGAAACGGATATAAGGGTCACTGATAATATATTTCTTCGCATAAGTGACACTTACAAACTTAATAAAGAAACAATTGCTATTTAATAAAAAAATAAGTAATGTAACTGTTTGCTATGAGGTGAAGGAAATTGACTTTAACTATATTGACTTTCAGGAAGAAGGATTGTATTGTGCCATTCAGGAATGGATTTCAAAATATTATGGAATAGCGTTGACGCCTATCGACGTAAAATATGATCGCGTGAAAAATAAATATATTTTTAACATTCCTCAGATATCCGGTTAAGGAAACCAACCCCTGGCGGCGTAATTTGATCTGGCGATAT
>NZ_JBJMLX010000002.1:0-44013 GCF_045805085.1 Niastella sp. | reverse complement strand
TTCAACAAGTTATTATGGCGATAATGGCTGGACGATCGCCGACAAAGTGAATCGCTATACGTTGAACTATCGTAATAACTATAAGTTCAACGAGCGCCTGTCTGCAGGATTTGCAACCGTAGGATCGGTTCGCCAGCAAAGAGCGCCGGGCGCCCTGGCGCGCAACAGCAACCCGGTTGAAGGGAAGTTTGACCGTGATTTTGATATCAACCCCTTCAGCTATGCCCTTAATACCAGTCGCACTATTACGCCATTTGATAAAAACGGTAACCGCGAATATTTCAGAAGGAATTTTGCGCCCTTTAATATCATCAGTGAACTGGAGAACAATTACCTCGATCTGAATCTCATCGACCTCCGCCTGCAGGGCGATGTGTCGTACAGGATCTTTAAAGACCTGAAGTATGAATTTGTAGGCGCCTTTCGCTATGTAAAATCTTCCCGCGAGCATGTGATCACCGAACACGCGAATATGGCGGAAGCGTATCGCGCTGCCGGAACTTCCACCATCCGTCAGCATAATAAATTCCTGTATCGCGATCCCGATGATCCCGAAGCGCAACCAGTAGTGGTTTTGCCGTATGGTGGTTTTTACAACCGCACGGAAGATCTGTTACAGAACTACGATTTTCGTAACAGTCTTACGTGGTCAAAGATCCTCAGGGAAAAACATACCATCAATATCCTGGCCGGTCAGCAGGTGAAGTATGCCGACCGTCAGCGTTTCTCCAATACGGGTTACGGCTATCAATATGATAATGGCGGAACCCCATTTGTTGATTACCGGATCCTGAAACAAAATATTGAAAATAATTTTCCCTACTATGGCATGAGCCGCGACTACGATCGCTTTGAAGCCTTTTATGCCTCGGGCAATTATTCCTACGACCTGAAATACAATTTCTCCAGCACCATCCGCTATGATGGTTCCAACAGATTGGGACAATCGAAAAAAGCCCGCTGGCTGCCTACCTGGAGCGTGGCCGGATCATGGAATGTAGAACAGGAAGCTTTTATGCGGGATGTACACTGGGCCGATTACCTCACCCTGCGCGCCAGCTATGGATTAACGGCCAGTATGGGGCCGGCTACCAACTCAAGCATTGTGCTGAAGAATATCAATACCCGCCGCCCATTTCTCAGCGAAGTGGAATCGGTGATCCAACTGGCCAACCTCGAAAACGCTGATCTTACCTGGGAAAAATTATATACCACCAACCTGGGAATGGATGCCGGGTTTTTCAAACGCCGGCTCACCATGAGCCTCGATGTTTACCGGCGCAGAAGTTTCGATCTTATCAGTCTGATAAAAACATCTGGTATTGGCGGAGAAACACCCAAGGCCGCTAACTATGCCGATATGGAATCAAAGGGAGTGGAACTGTTGATCGGTGGCGAAGTGATAAAACAAAAGAACTGGGGCTGGAAGGTGAATGCCACGTTTGGCTATAACACCACCGACATCACCAATGCCAGGAACAATCCGCTCATCTTTGACCTGGTTATAGCAGAAGGCGGCAACCGCCAGGGTTACCCGGTACGAAGTCTGTTCTCTTTAAATTACAAAGGGCTCGACCATAGATCCGGTAAACCCATTTTTGTTGATCAAACCGGTAAAATAAGTTCAGACGTATACCTGCAGGACGACAACATCAGTAACCTCGTTTACAACGGAGCGGTAGACCCTACCATCACCGGTGGCTTATCCAATACCTTTCATTATAAAGCATTTTCCCTGAACATTTTTCTTACGTACCAGGCAGGCAACCGGATCAGGTTGTATCCGGCATTTCATGCCAACTATTCAGATATGAATGCCATGCCTAAAGAATTTACCGATCGCTGGATATCGCCGGGCGATGAACAATATACCAGTGTGCCCTCCATACTCGATGCCTATTACCAGGCACAGTTGGGCGGGGCATACCCATACAATAATTATAACTATTCAACACAACGGGTTGCCAAAGGAGATTTCATCCGGTTAAAAACCATGTCACTCACGTGGCAGGTACAATCTGACTGGATCAAAAAAGCAGGCGTGAATAATTTGTTGCTGACCGCCTCGGCTATCAATCCCTGGTTGATCTATGCCGATGATAAACTGAAAGGACAAGACCCTGAGTTCTTTAATGCAGGGGGCGTAGCGCAGCCTATTCAAAAGCAAGTGACATTGTCGGTGAAGTTAGGCATTTGAGAATGTGAAAGGCCAGGCAAAGGGCAAAGGGCAGAGGGCAGAGGGCAAAGGCTACTTCGCGGCAAACTTAAAATCGGCAATCGGCAATAAAAAACCGGAAAACAGAAACACAAGTCATGCAAAGACTACTATCATACACAACATTCATATTACTGCTGGGAGTAACCAGTTGTAAAAAGTTTTTAGAACAGCCTCCCGATAACCGGGCAGTGCTGAATTCGCCGGAGAAAGTATCGCAGTTATTAGGCACTGCCTATCCGCAGGCTAATTACATGGCGTTTTGTGAAAGCATTTCAGATAATGTGGCCGATAAAGGTATTGGCGCACTGGAGCGCACGAATATCGATCCATTCAATTTTAAAGATGTGGCCAATACTGAGGAGGATTCGCCTGAATTTTACTGGAATGCCTGTTACAAGGCCATTGCTGCTGCCAACCAGGCGCTGGAATCCTGTGCAAAAGCAAAAGACCCGGCAAATTATACCGCACAAAAAGGCGAAGCTTTAGTATGCCGCGCCTATGCACATTTTATGCTGGTGACCTTTTTTTCAAAAGCGTACGATGCCACAACTGCCGGTAGTGATCCCGGTATTCCTTATGTGCTGCAACCCGAGAAAGTGGTCTTTCAGCAGTATGAAAGAAAGACGGTGCAGTATGTGTACGACATGATCGAGAAAGACCTGACCGAAGGATTATCCCTGATCGATGATAAACATTATGGCGTGCCTCGCTATCACTTCACCAAAGCAGCCGCCCATGCTTTTGCTTCCCGGTTCTATTTGTTTAAACGGGAGTATGCAAAAGTAGTGGAACATGCTTCCATGGTTTTTCCCAATAACAATGTGGTGGCCATGTTACGTCCATGGAATACCGAATACCGCATTCTTACTTATAACGAATTGTGGGCACGCTATGCCAAAGCCACCGAGCCGGCCAATCTGTTACTGGCGGAAACGCGATCGGTTTGGGCCCGTAATTATGCAGGTGTGCGGTATGGACTGGATTACTCAAAATCAAACGAAATAATAGTAGCGCCGAATGTAACCGGTGGTACCCGCGTATTCTGGTACCAGTTGTATACAGCAGGCACCAATAATTATTTTATTCCTAAAGTGAACGAATATTTTGTAAGGGAGTCGGTCAATGCCGAGATCGGTTTTCCCTATGTGATGGTGCCGTTGTTCACGGCCGAAGAAGTGTTGTTTAACCGCGCAGAAGCGAATGTATACCTGAACCGGATCGATGATGTGCTGAGCGATCTGAATACCTATGCCAGCACCCGCATCTTCAATTACAATGCATCGACACATGCGATCACTGCCAGCAGGATCAGATCATTTTATCGTACAAGTGATGTGCAGCAAGGTGCGCTGGCGACCGTGATGGATTTTAAACGCGCAGAATTTGTACAGGAGGGTATGCGCTGGTTCGATCTGCTGCGCTATAAAGTACCGGTTGTACATCCCACTGCCGAAGGACCGGTATTAACCCTCGCTGCTGATGATCCCATGCGGGTGTTTCAAATCCCGGATGTGGCGAAACTGGCAGGAATATCGCAAAACCCAAGGAAGTAGATAACCATTACCATTAAACTGAATCCTATAATGAAGAAAGTCACAACATATCTCTGTATAATCCTCCTGGCATATGGATGCAAAAAGAGCGAAAACTTAGGAAGTGTAGATAATATTCCCGGATTGGGTGGCGATACCTGGGCAAAAGGTCCGATCGATAACTGGGTATATACCAATTTAACCAAACCCTTCAACATCTCCGTCAAGTATAAGTGGGACCAGTTTGAACTGGAACTGAACAAGAACCTGGTGCCGCCGGATGAAGGAAAGATCGTTCCTGTAATGGAAGCAGTAAAGAAAGTATGGATCGATACCTATATAGCCGAAGCCGGCGATGTATTTATAAAAAATTATTGTCCGAAGTTTTTTGTGTTGTGCGGCAGCGCCAGCTGGAATACCGATGGCACTATTACCCTGGGTACTGCTGAGGGCGGACGCAAGATCGTTCTGTATGTGCTGAACGATTTCAGAACAAAAGCCATGGCGGATTATACGCCTTCCGACTCTAATACAGTAAAGCAACTATTTCACACCATAGAACATGAGTTTGGTCATATCCTTCATCAGAATGTTTTGTACCCTGAAGATTTTAAACGGATCACACCTGGTTTTTACACCGCCAACTGGAACAATGTATCAGACAGGGCTGCCCGGCGGGATGGTTTTGTAACGGCTTATGCCATGTCGGCCCCCGATGAAGATTTTGTAGAAATGATCGCAATGATGCTGATCGAGGGCCGGGCTGGTTTCGATAAGATCGTTAACTCCATTCCGCCTGGCACCAGCGTCAATGGTATTACCCAGGCCGATGCCATTGCCAAATTACGTAAGAAAGAAGCGATGGTGGTAGCGTATTATAAGGATGTGTGGAGTATTGATTTCTATTCATTACAAACAAGAGTTAGGGGAGCGGTTGATGCCCTTATAAAATAAAAACATGAGTGACTTATTGAAAGTATACATCGTGTGTATCGGTTATCTCTTCCTGATGGTGTTCGTTAAAAGAATAAGGGAAAGAAGGGAAAGGAAATGATGAAGTTGATAAAGTTGACCAGTTAATCAGTTAATCAGTTGATCAGTTGACAAGTTAACAAGTTGACAGGGTTGATAGAGTTGATAAAGGGATTGGGTAATAAGAAAATGGCTTTCAGTTCAGAATTTGGTTTTGCCGCGTTGCCGATTGCTCTCGGCTAAGCCGGGACCGATTCACGAAAAAAAACTACTTATGAAAAGAATAGTACAAATAATTCTGGTAGCGATCATCTTTACGGGCTGTCATAAGGACAAGAGCCCTTTTAGTAAAGGCGCAGACGATCGTATAAACGAACAGCTGGGTAGTTACCAATCGGTGATCACAGGGGCGGCCAATGGCTGGACGGCCACCCTGATCACCAAACTGGGCAATACCTATAGTTTTTATTTCCGGTTCAATGACAGCAACCGGGTGTTTATGTATTGCGATTTTGATACTACCACTGCCGGCGTGCTGAAAGAAAGCAGTTACCGGTTGAAATCCTTGCAACAACCCTGTTTGCTCTTCGATACCTATAGCTATGTGCATTTGCTGGCCGATCCCGATGCCAGTAAAAATGGGGGGCTGTATGGCGGTGGTTTGTTATCGGATTTTGAATTTTCCATTGACACCTGCACTGTAGACAGTATCAAATTGACCGGTCGCTTTAATGGCAGTGCAGCTATTTTACGAAAAGCTTCACCACAAGACCGGGCAGCCTGGGAAAACAAAGCCGTGCGTAACAACCTGATAGGATTGAACAACCTGGGAAAGATCCTAAACTACTTTAAACGGCTTACGTATAACGGTACGGAATATGAGATCCGGATCAACTCCATTTATAAAGTAGCGATCATAACCTGGAAGGATGCTGCCGGCCTGATGCATACTGTTGCTACGCCTTATTTTATTTCCGCAACTGGGGTGGTGTTCAGCATTCCGATAGTGAATGGAAGTACTACCATTACAGGTTTCAACATTATTGGATTTAATACAACAACGAATACAGTTCAGGTACGGTTGAATAACACGGATGCCACAATAGCCGGGGCAATAAGACCTGTAGATCCCGATGTACAGGCTGCCCGGCGTTGGTGGCAATGGGGCGCTGATGCGCAGAGCTATTGGTTTTCCTGGAACGGTTTTCATGTGAATGGGGTAGATGATGCGTTTAACCTGAAGTCACTGAAGACCGACACTTCGCAGTACTATTATCTTACTTACTGGCCAGGGGTGCAACCTGCCAGCGGATCATCCTTTGATGCGCTGATCCCATTTTACTACATCCCCCGCATCAATGACATTGACTTTATCTATGGCACTGCGCCAAATCCGACATTTCAACCAGATGGCCGGGTTTCGTTCAGTTTGTTGGGCGATCTCACAGTGGGCCCTTATCCAACGACCGGTCCTGCTTCTAAAATAAAAGAACAATTTGTTAACAGCAATGGATACTGGTTTATTCAAACCGGCGAGAATAGCTATGACATGGTGAGTGCGAAGGATGCGAAGACATGGATCACCTGGCAGCATTAAGGTATTGTATGTCCTATTTAAAACCAGACCTGTAAGGTTCGCCATTGGGTATTAAACAAGCAGAAAGAATGTGCGAACCTGACAGGTCGAATAGCATTCAAGGTCTGGTACAACTAAGAACTCAGAACAAAGAACTATAAAACTACTGCTCCATGAGAAGAGGCTACTTGTTATTATTACTGCTTTTTATTGCTTTTCAATCAAAAGCCCAGGTTGATATTCCCATTGGAACGGGGACAACAGGGAATGACAACCAAAGTTATCCCTGTCCCATCCAGGACTGGTTCGAAGGGAGTCGCGCTCAGTATTTATACCAGGCATCCGAGTTGACTGCTGCGGGTATGGGTGCGGGTACGATCAGCTCCATCAAGTTCAATGTGCTGGATGTAAATGGAGCCGGGTTATCGGAAAAAATAGTGATCAGGATCGGTGGCACTACCGTGGTCACCTTATCAACCAATAGCTGGGACGATTTTATAGGAACGCCAATTGAAACAACACCCGTAGATTACCAGCCAGTGGTTGGCGCCAACGTATTTAGTTTACCAACGCCTTTCTTCTGGAATGGTACCGATAACATCCTGATAGAAATTTGTAATGGCGATCCGGGTAATACCACGGGCGCCTGGTATACGGAAAATCCAACGATTGCCTGGACAACCGGGTTATCGTTCAACGGGTCGCATACCTATATCAGCGATAACCAGGGCAGCTTGTGTGGCACTATCAATACTTCCAATTCGGGTTCGCAAACCACGCGACCCGATCTTATTTTTTCCTGGACGCCAGCCAATACCTGTACGGGCAAACCCAATGCCGGCACAGCTGCCACTTCATTAACGAATGTATGCCTGGCGCAAAACTTTACACTCAGCCTGAGCGGTCAAACGATTGCTTCGGGCATTACTTATAAATGGCAATCATCTCTCAACAATACTACCTGGACGGATATTCCCGGCGCCACCTTACCGGCGTTCACCACCAGCCAGGCTGTTACGCAACGATACCGGGCCATAGTTACCTGTACCAGTGGTGGGTTGAAGGATACTTCCAATAGCGTGCAGGTAATTTCGCCCGCATTGGTGCAGGGCGTGTATTCTATTAATAGCGCTCAGGCAACAGGCGGCACCAACTTTCAGTCGTTCAACGATGCGGTGAATTTTATCAAGTGCGGCATCAGCGGTGCGGTTACCTTTAACGTAGCGCCCAATAGCGGACCGTATGCCGAGCAGGTTACCATTCCGAATGTGGGTGGTACTTCCACAATCAATACTGTCACTTTTAATGGCAATGGCGCCACGCTGGCCTGGAATACGGCTGATGGTAACAATCGCACGGGGATCATTCTCGACGGGGCCAAACATATTATCATCGATAGTTTGAATGTAGATGTGTCGGCAGGAAGTTACGGTTGGGGGATTGTGCTAACAAACAAAGCCGACAGCAATATCATTCGAAGATGTACGATCAATACGAATAATGCTGCCACAACCACCAACTATGCAGGCATTGTGATAAACGGGTCTGCAGTCGGTACGGCATTTTCGGGTAATAATGGAAATGGCAACCTCATCAGTGGCAATACGATCATTGGTGGTTATTATGGCATTTATGTATATGGGAATACCAATCCTTATAATACCGGAAATGTAATTGAGAAGAACAGGATACTGGAAACATACAGTTATTTCATTTACGTGTATGGAAATACCAACCTGTTGATAACCGGTAATGATATCTCGCGGCCATCGCGCTCATCCGTTACAACTACATACGGGATTTTCACCACAACCACGCTAAACACCCTGGTAGAAAAGAACCGGGTGCACAACCTGTTCGATGGCGCAACGGGTAACAGTTCAACGGTCTATTGTATTTATAATTCCGGTTCCGGTTCATCAGCTACCCAACTCAACCGCATAGAAAATAACCTGGTGTACAATATCAATAATGGCGCCGGTGCTATTTATGGCATTTATTCGCCGGGGTACAATAACAACAGTTTTTATCACAACACCCTTGTGCTCGATGATGCTGCTGCCTCGTCAGGCACTACTTATGGTTGTTATATCTATGGGGCCGAAGTGTATGTGAAGAATAACCTGGTAGATATTACCAGGGGAGGTACGGGCACCAAGTACTGTATGTACTTCTCCGGTACCGGGGTCACCTCTTCAGCTAACAATGACCTGTATCTGAATGCACCGGCCGGCACCAATAATTATGGTTACTACAATACGGCGTGGACAACCATGGCCGGCTGGCAGGGAACGGGCTTCGACCTCAGCAGTGTGTCGCTCGATCCGCAGTTTATAAATGCAGGCGCCGGCAATTACCGCCCCGCGAATGTATTCCTCGATAATATGGGCGCTGCAGTAGGGGTGACCAGTGATATATTGAATGCCGTGCGCAGTACTTCAACGCCTGATATTGGCGCTATTGAATTTGCATCGGCGGCCTGTACTACACCACCAGTACCCGGAGCAGTGACCAGTACCGCCAATCCTGTTTGCGCCGGCGTGAATTTCTCTTTAAATCTTACCGGTGGTACAGCCGGGGCAGGACAAACCTATCAATGGCAATCCTCACCCGACAATGCCACCTGGACCAATATCACAGGAGCAGTAAGTTCTACGTACAGCACCATGCAAACAGCCAGTACCTGGTACCGCGTATCGGTTACCTGCGGTACGTTTACTGTAATCTCTAATCCATTCCAGGTAAATACGGCTGCTGTTTCGTATGCTACGCTGCCCTTTACGGAAAGCTTTGAAGATCCCTGGGTGAATGGTTGCGACATTCGCGACATTCCCAATAATTTCTGGCGCAGCAAACCGGGCACAGGTAACAACTCCTGGCGCCGGTTCGATGATGGCGCAGCAGCTGCCTGGACAACGCCCGCCGGTGGCGGTTATACGCCCCCAGCTACGAATGGCATCTATTCGGCCCGCTTCCACAGCTATTTTGCCTCCAGCGGCTCTATGGGCTCCCTCGATTTTTATGTAAACTGTAATACCGGTGTTCCCAATAAACGGTTACGGTTCGATTATATCAATACCAGTGGCGGCGATACCCTGGAAGTATTACTGAGCACCGACGGTGGCGCTACCTTTACTCATTTGGGTGGTTATGCAGTGAATACCAGTTGGGATAAGAAGATCCTCAACTTTGTTTCCAACTCGGCTACCACGGTGATCCGCTTCCGCGCCACCGCTGATTTTGGTGGTTCAGATATCGGCATAGATAATCTCTCTATGTTCAATCTGCAGGATTGTGTCGGAACACCGGTGCCAGGCACTACCGTATCGAGCAATACGATGGTATGTCCCGGTTCGCCGTTCACCTTAAGTGTAAACGGATTGCCGGTACAAAATGGCCTGACCTACCAATGGCAATCATCGCCTGATAACCTGGTATGGACAAACGTTTCCACGGCAACCGGCGAAACGTTGACCACTTCACAAATTGCGGCTACCTGGTATCGCCTCTTTGTTACCTGCGCCAATGGCAATCAAACTGCCGGTTCTGTTCCGGTGCTGGTGCCCATGCGTGCGCCGGTGTATACCGCATTACCATACACAGAAAGTTTTGAGAACACCTGGATCAATGGTTGCGATACCCGCGATGTGCCGAACGATTTCTGGAGCAATGATCCAACTGCCGGTGATGAATCCTGGCGCCGGAATGATGATGGCGCTGCAGCAGGCTGGTTCAGTAACAATGGGGCGTATGCACCTGCCGCATCGCATGGCAGTTTTTCCGCCCGCTTCCACAGCTACGATGCCAATAGCGGCGCGCATGGCAATTTCGATCTGCATATCAACGCCAGTACAGCCGCCACCAATAAACGATTAACCTTTAGCTATATTAATACCAGTGGCAGCGATAGCCTGGTAGTGCTGGTGTCAACAAACGGTGGGGCCAACTTTACCCGGTTAGATAGTGTGGGGCTTCGCAGTGTCTGGTCGCAAAAAGTTATTTTCTTTAATTCTACATCTGCTACTACGGTCATCCGCTTTCAGGCAGTTGGTGATTTCGGGGTTACCGATATTGGACTGGATGATATCCTGGTGGCCGATTGGCCTGATTGTTCGGGTGCCCCCAATGCCGGCACAACCACTACATCCAGTTCGACTGTTTGTGTGGAACCATTTACATTAGGGGTAACAGGCATCAGTACAGGTAATGGCATTACCTATCAGTGGCAGGAGTCAGTAGATAGTTTGGTTTGGACCAACATCACCGGCGCTACCGGTATTTCCCTGACTAAATCCCAGGTAGGCACGCATTGGTATCGCCTGGTTACCACCTGCACATTGAGCAGCACTTCAGCTAACTCAACCGCGGTAAAGGTGATCTCGCCCACACCGGTGCATGGCATCTTTAACATTAATAATACACAACCAACAACTGGTAACAACTTTAATAATTTCAACGACGCCTACAACTTTATAAAATGCGGTATTGACGGACAGGTAACCTTTAATGTACAAACAGGTACCGGTACGTACAATGAACAGTTGATCATGACGGCTATCCCCGGCGCCTCAGCAACAAATACGGTAACGTTTAAAGGCGTTGGCAGCGGCGTGATCGGATTTGCTTCTACCAATACCAACGAACGGGCCGTGATAAAACTCAAAGGCACCCGGTATATCATCCTGGATAGCCTGATTATAAAAGCCAGTGTGGGTACGTATGGATACGGCGTACAGTTGATGAGCAATACCGATTCGAACATAGTGAGGAACTGTACCATTAACCTGTCAACCAGTTCTACTACCCAAAACTTTGCCGGTATTGTGGTGAATGGTTCCGATGCAGGCCCCGTTACAACCGGTAACGTCTTAAGCGACTTTAACGAATTTACCGGTAATACGATCACAGGCGGTTATTATGGCATTACACTGGTGGCGAGCTTTAATAACGGCGCCAACGGCAATAACAAGATTACCAGGAATATCATAAAAGACTTTTACTCCTATGGTATTTATGTGGCCGGTAGCTATGCAACGGTGATCGAGAAGAACAGCATCAGCCGGCCGGCACGTACCGGGGTAACCGATTTCTATGGTATTTATTTCACCACGGAAAAGAATGCGGGTTGTGCCATCAGCAAGAACCGCATCTTCAATCCGTTTGGCGGTGCGCCCAACAGCACTGCGGCCTTCTATGGCATTAATTCTAATAATTCCAGCGGTTCAACCGGTGGCACCAATAATGAGAACGTTGTAAGCAATAACCTGATCTATGATGTAAATGGAAATGGGTTAGTGTATGCGATCTTTAACACTGCTTCGGACAATACCTGGTATTTTCATAATACCATTTCGCTGGATAATATTGCTTCTACTTCTACCGCAGCAACAAGAGGGTTTTATCAAACCGGAACTGCGGGCGGTATTTTCTTCTACAATAACAATATCTCCATCACCCGTGGCGGAACCGGTACCAAGTATTGTATTTACCTGGCATCGAACCTGCCTCCTGGTGCAGATAACAATAACTATTATCTCAATGCTGCAGCTGGCGCCAATGCCGTAGGTTTTTACACGGCGAGCCGTGCGCAGTTGAGCAACTGGCGCACAGCTACCAACCTGGATGCAAATTCTTTATCGATCACTCCGGCTTTTGTGGATCCGGGCAATGGCGACTTTACACCAGGCAACGCCGGTATAGATAACAAAGGCACCGGCATTGGTATCGCTGACGATATAAAAGATCAACCGCGCAGCACCACCACACCTGATATTGGCGCCTATGAGTTCACGCCATCACCTTGTGCTCTTCCATTGGTGAATGGAAGAATAGATCTTACACCCGATACTATTTGCCAGTACAATCCCGTGTACCTGCATGTGAACATCGGTGCATTCGGTTCCGGCCAAACCTTCCAGTGGCAACAGGCCAGATCATTGACCGGCGCCTGGGTAAATATAGGTACGCCGATGCTGACACCCGATACCACCATTATTGCCGATACCACCAGCTATTTCCGGGTGCAGATCTCCTGTGGCGTCAACACCGTTTATACCGATACGGCGCTGCTGGTAGTGAACCCTGTTTTGCCAAACGGTATATATACTATCAATAAGAATGGACCGTCCACTTATATACCCGGTAAACCCGGTGGTAACTTCCTGAGTTTTGCCGATGCAAAAGCAGCCATGGGTTGCGGTATTGGCGGCGCCATCGTATTTAATGTAGCACCAAACTCAGGACCATATACCGAGCAATTGATCCTGGATAGCATTCCCGGTACCTCGGCCATCAACACCATAACCTTTAATGGAAATGGTAACACCATCACCTTTAATGCCACCAACAACAGCCAGCGCGCAGTGATAAAACTGAATGGCGCCGATCATATCATTTTCGACAGCCTGGTGATTGAAGCCGGTGGCGGTACGTATGGCTATGGCATACAACTGATCAATAATGCAGACTCCAATATTGTCCGCAAGTGTATTATCAATACATCCGTTTCTTCAATAAATACCAATTATGCCGGTATTGTGATCAACTCAAGTGATGCAGGCACTATTTCAACCGGTAACACGCTGTGTGATGCCAACGTGTTCGACGGCAATATTGTTACTGGTGGTTATTATGGCATTACGCTCGTGGGCAATACAACGAGTGCTGGTTTCCTCAATAACAACAGCTTTACCAATAACACCGTACAGGATTTCTATAATTATGGATTGTATGTAACCGGTACCAATTTCACCACGGTGACAGGTAATAAATTTACCCGGGCTGCGCGTACCAATACAGCTACCAGTGTGTATGGTATTTATGTAACCACCGCGCCGAGCAACCGGTTAAGCATTTCGAAGAACAGGTTCAGCCGTTTCTTTGGCGGCATCAGTGCCAACACGGCCACCTTCTATGGTGTGTATCATAATAGCGTTTCGGCAAGTCCAGAAGATACCGTAAGCAATAACCTGTTTTACGACCTGGATGGCAACGGGCCGGTCTATGCCCTGTACAATACCGGATCGTCCAACATCTGGTACTATCATAATACGATCTCTATTGACAATACAACCAGTACGGCAACAGGTGCGAGTGTGGGTTTCTATCACACTACTACAGCAACCGGTATTCAGTTTGTGGATAATATCATCACCATCAACCGGGGTGGAACCGGCGTCAAACACGCCATTTACCTCAACTCCACCAGCAGTGAAGTATTATCGAACAACAACGACCTGTATGTAAACGCCACCAATGCCAATACCGGCTTTTACACGGCCAATCGCACTACGCTGGCCGACTGGCAAACAGCCACCAGCAGTGATGCGAATTCGCTTGGCATGAACCCGCTTTATACCGACGTTATCACCGGCAATTATATGCCACAACTGGCTGCCATGGATAACAAGGGTACACCGGTTGGCATTACAACAGATATTGTGAATGCGGTGCGTTCAACCACCACACCGGATATGGGCGCCTATGAATTTGCGCCATTGCCCTGCCAAACCCCTCCAGTGGCTGGTACAGCCATCGCAACACCCTCATCAGGGTTGTGTCTGGAAATGCCGATTGAACTTAACGTGACCGGTCATTCGCCATTAGGCGCTATTACCTTCCAGTGGCAATCGTCACCTGATGGAACGAACTGGACAGATATCGGCCCCGTACAATATTTCCCGAAATATAATACCAAGGCCGGGTTGAATACCTGGTACCGTGCGGCTGTAACCTGTACCAATAATACCGTGTATACGGCGCCGATACAGGTAACCCTGAATAACATTCTGCTCACCGGTACATATACAATAGACCCCGCGAAGCCGGCTGCTTTACCAAACTTTACTTCGTTCCAGGCCGCAGTGGATGCTCTGTTGTGCGGGATCAGTGGTCCGATCATATTTAAAGTGGCAGCGGGTACTTATAATGAACAGATCAGGATACCTTATATTCCCAATACATCAACTGTAAACACCGTAACGTTTGAAAGCGATAATGGCGTAGCCAGTTCGGTGAACCTGAGTTTCGATGCTATCACTTCCGCTAATTATACGCTGAAGCTGGACAGCACCCGGTATTTCATCTTTAAGAACCTGACCATCAGCGGCACCAATACCACCTTTGGTCGCGTAGTGGAACTGGCAAACACCGCTTCATACGACAGTATTGTAAACTGTATTATCACCGCGCCGGTTGCAACGGTGGCTTCCAATACCCTTGCCGGTATTTATGCCAACCAACTGAAGGGAACCAATAACGTCATAAGAGGCAATACCGTCAATAACGGCGCAACCGGTATTTACTTTACGGGTACCGGTACAGGCGCAGGTTTAACACCCGATCACGTGATCGACAGCAATACCGTGAACAATGCCTGGCAGAATGGTATTTACACTGCCAATATCAAACGGCTTCAGCTCAATAAAAATACCGTGAACCTAAACGGTCCGGTAAATGCAACGGCCTATGGTATTTATGCAACGGATTGTGATTCGTCATACAATATAACCGGCAACCATATTGCCATCAGCAATACAGGAACCATTGTATATGGTCTGGCGCTGTTCAACAGCGATAGTTCGCTTACAAAACGCGGCAAACTCGCCAACAATATGGTGACCGCTGTTAATAACAACACCGGCACCTTGTATGGCATTTACCTGAGCGCTTCACCAGGCATCCTGGTTGCCAACAACGTAGTGGCGCTGCAAACAACCGGCTCAGGTTCATATGGGATGTACCACAACAACTTTAGTGTAGCTGATTACTTCAATAACAGCATCAACAGTACAACGGCTACTGCAACCAACAACCACGCCATGTACCTGTTGAATACAACGGCGAATGCAGTACAGTTACGTAATAATATCTTTTCGGCAAAAGGCGGTGGCGTAGCCCTGTATGTGAACAACAGCAGCCAGTCGCTCACCAGTGATTACAATATGCTGTACACAACAGGTTCAACCCTGGTGCAACGTGCCAACCCCGCAGGTTTGTTTGCCACCCTGGCCGACTGGAAAGCCGGTTCTTACTGGGATAAGTATTCCATTACCTATACACCTGCCTTTGTAAGTGATAACGACCTGCATCCCGATCTGGCTAACCCAGATGTGTGGGCCATGCATGGCCGTGGGGTACAGATCCCGGGCAACGATCGCGATATCAATGATTCCATCAGGCCGGTATTGCTAACACAAGGTGTACCCGACCTCGGCGCCTGGGAATTCTTCCCAACGGCACAGCCAACCCTGTTGACCGCCACACCTGCCACACCGGCGGCCAACCAGTTACAAACATTTATGTATGGTACCGATACGGTGATGAAGATCACCTGGGGGCCAACGGCACCGGCCACCCTGGAAGCGCGCCGTTTCTCGGGCGTTGTGCCATCCGGATTAGTGTCGCGCCCTGACTCCATGTTCTTCTATACAAAAGTGAATATCCCCGGTGGTGGTAATTATGATTACAATATGGAATTGTTCTACCTCGATCCATGGCAGGGTTCCATCCCCGATCAAAACCAGTTGGGTCTTGGAAAAACAACCGTGTCAAACGCGTGGGTAGTAGGCTTTAGCAGCCGGGTAGATGTGTTGAAGAAAAAGATCACGCAAACTTCGGTGAATTATATCGATCGCTTTACCGGGTTGATCAATCCATATGCTCCGCCGGTACTGCCTGAAAAAGACAGCTCTAACCGCGGTAAACGGTTCTGGGTGGGTTACCAACGGAGTTATGATTTCAACCCCGGTAGCAATTCACAGGAAATGGTATTGTACATGAGCACTACCGATCAACCGGCCAATGTACAGGTTCGTATCAATGGCACCAGCTGGGTACGGAATTATGTGATCCCGCCATTTACGACAAAAGCATCAGACTTTATGCCAAAGACCGGTTTGGATGATGCCCGTCTGCTGGATGAAGGTTTGTACGATCGAGGCATCAGTATCGTGAGCGATGTGCCTATTACGGCCTATGCGCATATCTTCGCCAGCGCCAACTCCGGCGCCACCATGTTGTTCCCGGTTGGCGTATGGGGTTATGAATATTACTCGCTGAACAACCGGCAGAATTACAGCACTACCGGTGCCTATACCACCATTATGGTGGTGGCTGATAAGGATAACACCGTGGTAGAGATCACGCCATCGGTTCCAACGCTGGGTGGAAAACCTGCCAATGTTCCATTCAGGATCACCTTACAGGCGGGAGAGGTTTACCAGGTGCTGGGCGCCATGATAAGCGGCGCCGACGGATACGATCTTACCGGTTCCATTATAAAATCAATTCCAAATGCGAACAACGAATGTCACCCGATAGGCGTGTTCACCGGAAGTTCACGTACAAGTATTGCTTGTGGTAACGGGGTAGGCTCTTCAGGCGACCTGTTCTTACAGCAAACCTTCCCATATTCGGCCTGGGGTAAAACCTACCTGACAGCGCCGACCTCCACCAGCGATAACATCAGTACGCTGATGACAAACATTTACCGCATTATGGTGAAAGATCCAACGACAATAGTAAAACGCAATAACGTTCAATTACCCATTACCAGCTTAATCAATAACCGTTACTATCAATATGAAAGTAATACTGCTGATATTATTACCGCAGATAAACCGGTTACCATGGTACAGTATATGTCCTCATCAGGCAGCTGTCCCAATACCGGTGGCGATGGAGATCCGGAAAGTAATATTCTGAGTCCGGCAGAACAGGCCATCAGCGGCTTCTCGGGCTTCTACCGGAATAACCGCGATGCGATCGACATCAACTATCTGACACTTATTCTTCCCACCGGAGGTATGAGCTCGCTGAAAATAGATGGGGTGCCCTGGGCTGCTATCCCTGCTGCCGATAAAACAAGTTATGCGCACTCGCAACCTGGTTATACCGTAGCCATCAAGAAATGGCCGGCCGGGGCAGGACAAAGTTCTGTAGAAAGTGATTCTACCTACCTGGGGCTGGTGTATGGTTTGGGCAGCGTGGAAAGCTATGGCTACAATGTAGGCACCATGGTGAAAACGCTGCAGGGATTGGGCACTATCTCCAATACCCTGAACAATGGCACCAAAGCCGAATACACCTGTGCAGGCACGCCGTTCCGGTTCACCGCTTATCTGCCCTTTATTCCCAATACGCTTACCTGGAAATTCAGCCGCGTACCGGGTTTAACGCCAAATGCGGATGTGACCGTGAATGCACCGGTGCCAGGCGACAGCATAGTAATAAATGGCGAGAAGAATTATGTATTCCCATTGAACCAGGATTATACGTTTGCTAACCCGGGTGTATACTCTGTAGAAATTATCTACGATCACCCGGATATTGAAAGCTGCGATCACACCGGCCGCGACCTGATCTTTGTACAGGTAGTACCGGCGCCAAAAGCAGACTTCACTATCAACTTCTCCGGTTGCGTGAAAGATGTAGCCGAGTTTACCGGAGAAAATAACGCCCAGAATGGCATTGCGGTAAACCAGTGGAAATGGAATTTCCATGATGGCACTAAGGCAAACGGACAAAAAGTTACTTACAAATACACGACGGCAGGCACCTATACAGAAGACCTGCAATCGATAACAGCCGATGGTTGTATTGGCGATACCACCAAACAGGTAGTGGTGAAACCAATACCGGTGCTGAAAGCGCAATCAGTAGTGGTATGTACCGGGCGCGATACCACGCTTTCAGTAGAAAATCCGGCTGCAGGCGCTACCTACACCTGGTATACTTCAGAAACCGGTGGTACGGTGGCAGGAACAGGACCAAGCCTGAAAATTACCAATGTAACAGCTGGTACCGATTACTATGTACAGGAAACTTCACCAACTAGTTGTAGTTCGGAAAGAACAAAAGTATCAGTAGCCGTGCAAAGCTCCATTCTGCAACCAGTAGTATCAGTTGATTCGGTAGGCGCCAACCTCGTTCGCTTCACGTGGACGGCTGTGCCAGGCGCTACAGGTTACCAGGTATCACTGGATGGAGGCAGCAACTGGTCAACCCCTTCTTCAGGTTCTACCGGATTGAGTCATACGGTAGCCGGCTTACAACCGATGCAAACAGTGACCATCATAGTGAAAGCGCTGAGCGCTTGCGTGGAAGCAAGATCTGCACCGGTATCACAACAGGTATTGCCCGATGGCGTGTTCATCCCCAACAGCTTTACACCCAATAACGATGGATTGAATGATGTGCTGAAAGTATATGGCTACAAGATCAAAGAGCTGAAGCTGGTGGTGTTTAATCAGTGGGGTGAGCAATTGTTTGAATCGCGCGATCAAAGCCGCGGCTGGGATGGGATGTACAAAGGCAAGGTGCAACCAAGTGGGGTGTATATGTATGTGTGCCGGCTGGTGTTGACGGATGGAACTGTGGTGGATAAGAAAGGAGCGATCAATTTGATTAGATAGGCAAAGGGCCCTCCTACGCTAAAGCTTCGGCGGGCGAGGCAGACGGCAAACGGCAGAAAGAAATGCACAACCTCCCTCCCGACCAGTCGGGAGGGCCGGGGGAAACCTAAAAGCTTCGGCGGATAATGCAAAACGATAAATGAGATTATATGCAAATACTATATAGATGGATGGTGTTAATAGTTGTGCTGTTGGTGAGCATACATAGCAGGGCGCAGAATGTTTCGAACCGGGGAACGGAGTTTTGGGTGGGGTATGGGCATCATCAGTTTATGGAGCAGGGTTCAAACAATATGAACATGGTGTTGTACCTGAGTGCGGAAGATCAACCTGCAACAGTTACTGTAACGATCGACAGCAGCGGACCCTTTGTGGCAACCTGGTGGCGCAAAACGTATACAATACCTGCTTATACGGTCATTGCATCTGATATTATTCCAAAGGGCCCTATCAATGTAGCCGCTGCACCTGGTGATCCCCTGAGTGATCCCAATTACGATGCGCGTTTGTTTTCCGATCCGCCACCTGCCGGTACCGGCGGGGCGGGGGTGTTCCGAAAAAAAGGCATTCATATAGAAAGCAATGTGCCCATAGTGGCCTATGCCCATATTTATGGTTCTGCTTCTTCCGGCGCTACGATGTTGTTACCGGTTACTGCCTGGGGTTATTCCTATGTATCGCTCAATAGCAAGCAGGAGTATGCAAGCGATTGTTACAACTGGATGTATGTAATAGCCAGTAAAGACAATACCGTGATCCAGGTTACGCCTTCGGTGTTGACCCGGGCGCAGGATAAAACAGGACTACAACCCGGTGTTTCCACTACTGTAACCTTAATGAAGGGCCAGATCTATCAGGTAGTAGGCGCCAATGACGGGGCCGACGCCAATGGAAATGGCGGTAATGCCGGTACGGGTAAACAGCTAACGGGAACCATCGTTCGTTCCATGGCCAATGGCGCCAACGATTGTAATCCCATTGCGGTATTTGCCGGCAGCAGCCGTACGGCCAACCCGGCCAGCTGTGGCAGCGGGGGTGGGGATAATGATAACCAGCAATTGTTCCCGCAACATGCCTGGGGTAAACGTTATCTCACCGCGCCATTCTCCGGATCGAGCACCCCGTTGTCATTTTCCAGAAGTACCTACAAGATTGCGGTAAGAGATCCGGCTACCGTTGTAAAAGTGAACAATCAATTGATCACCGGTGCGCCGTACAATGCACCACTCGTCAATGGCAATTATTATGTATACGAGAGCAGCACGGCCGACCTGATTGAAGCTGACAAACCCATTGAAGTGATGCAGTTCATGACCGGTGGTAGTTGTTTGGGCAATGGCGGATTGGGTGATCCGGAAATGGTGGTACTGAGCCCGGTGGAACAGGCTATTAAAAGCGTTGGGTTCTTCCGGAATAATAATCAATCCATATCGGTGAATTATGTTACCGTGATCCTGCCCACGCCGGGAGTAGGTTCTTTACGAATTGCAGGCAGCGCCCTGTTCAGTGCCCAGTATGCGCATCCCAATATGCCGGGCTATTCGGTAGTGATAAAGCGCTGGGATTGTCCGTTACCACCTGCGGCGCCGTTGGGTCAATGCCTGGTGACCTGCGACTCTGCCTTTACCGGTATCACTTATGGATTAGGAAGTGTGGAGAGCTATGCTTACAACGTAGGCACCTATCTGAATAACCTGAATGCAGTGGGCAGTGTGCACAACGAGCCGGATACCACCAATGGCGGTAAGAATCCTCATCAATTCACCTGTGTAAATACGCCGGTTAAGTTGTCGGCCCTTATTCGCTACCAACCTTTGAAGCTGGTATGGAACATCAGTACATTAGGTGGGGTGGTAACGCCCAATGCGAATGTAACGCTCGATCCCGCCTCTACAGCATATGACGGCATCGTAATAGTAAATGGCATTACCTATTATAAATACACTTTACCGGGTACGTACATTTTCAACACACCCGGTACATATACCATTCCTATTAAATCAAGCAGCCTTTCGCTTGACAACTGTAACAATACAGAAGAATTAAAAATTTCGATAGTAGTAAAACCAAAGCCAACGGCTGATTTTACGTTCTCACATCCGACGGGTTGTATAAAAGATACCGTGAGTTTTACCGGTCCGGCTTCAACGGGCGCCTATACCATCAGCCAATGGAAATGGACCTTCCCCGATGCTACCACCGCCGGGGCGCAGAACCCTCTCAAACGATTTACTACTACCGGCACGCAGAATGTACAACTGGCCGTAGTGACCACCGATGGTTGTGTGGCTGATGTTACCAAATCGCTTACGGTGTTTGCACCACCGGTAACTACAGTAAGCGCAACGCCGCTGGCTGTTTGTGAAGGCGGAAGTATTACATTTAGTGAAACATCTTCTTACGGCGGCCCGGTGCCCATTAACACCTGGTATTGGGATTATGGGAACAATACCAATGCTACCACTACCAATGGCAATACCCAAAGCGTAGTATATCCTGCGTATGGCAGTTATACGGCCAAACATGTGGTAAAGGTGAGCACTGCCTGTGTGAGTGATACGGCCACAGTTCCGGTTACCGTATACGCCAAACCGAAGCCCGGGTTTAGTTACCCGGCCGGTTGTTTGCCCGATAATGGCATTGTACAATTTACCGATACCACCAAAGTGCCCGATGGACAGGCGCTCAGCAGCTGGAGCTGGAATTTTGGCGACCCCAATGCCACACCGGCCAATCCCAATACGGCTGCGGTGCAAAATCCATCCCACACGTATGCTTTTGGCAATTATACCATCCAGTTCAGTGTGACCACTGCCAACGGATGTACCAACAATATTTCGGTGCCTGCCACCTTTAGTCTGCGACCCAAATTGAATTACCCGGCATTAAACGCCATTTGCGCCAATCAATCAACGGCTGTTTCCGTTGCTACGGCTACGGTTACCAATGGTGTACCCGGCACGGGCGTGTACAGCGGACCAGGTACTACTGCCACAGGAAGCTTTACGCCGTCTATTGCAGGCGCAGGTACACATACGATCACCTATACGTTTACGACCACCGCCGGTTGTACCGAATCGATAACAAGCACGATAACAGTATATCCCAAACCCACTGCGGTGTTTACGGCTACGCCGGATATTTGTTTGAATGAATCGGTTACGTTCGCCGATCAGTCAACCATTGCATCGGGTACCATAACTACCTGGCGCTGGGACCTGGGCGATGGCAACTGGGTGTCGAAAACTAACAATACTGCGTTTACCCACACCTGGGCTACAAATAACACGTATGTGGTAAAACTGGTTGCCGTGAGTGATAGGGGGTGTACCAGTGATACCACAACGCACCCGGTAACAGTACATCCGCTGCCGGTAACTGATTTTAGTTTGCCTGCTGCGGTATGTATGCCGGGTGGTGCAGCGGAATTTAAAAATGCCACAACGGTAGCTGATAACTCGGCGCTTAGCTATACCTGGAACTTTGGTGATAACAGTACCGTGTCGCATGCCGCCAATGCCAGTCATGTGTACAGCGCTTCGGGCTCATATGCAGTGCATTTGCAAGCCACCTCGTCATTTGGTTGTACCAGCGGCGCCACCAAAACATTGCAATCGTTTTACAACAAACCTGTCGCTGCCTTTACCGTAGCGCCCGACACCTTGTGCCAGGGCAGCAATACGGAGTTCAGCGATGCCAGCACAACCAGCAACAGTCCCATACAACAATGGAGCTGGGACTTTGGCGATGGCAATGTTGACACCAAAAAAGACCCGGTAATAAAATATAAACAACCCGGTAATTATACCGTACAGCTAAAAGTAACCAATGGTGTGGGCTGTATATCGGCTGCATTTACCAAACAGGTGGTGGTATACCTGCAGCCGGTGATAGATGCCGGTCCTTCCTTCACGGTGCCAGAGGGGACCATGGTGCAATTCAATCCTACGGCCAATGATTCTACTGTGCTCAGTTTCCACTGGTCGCCCGGAACAGGGTTGAGTAATGCGAATGTGTTACGCCCCTTCCTGCAGGCGATGGTTGATGAAACATACACACTAACGGCTATAGGGGAAGGGCAATGTATTGCCTCGGATGATTTGAAAGTAAAAATATTGAAACCGGTGCTGGTGCCCAATGCCTTTTCGCCCAATGGGGATGGTGTTCATGATACCTGGAACATCACCAACCTGAGTGATTATCCCGGTTGTACGGTGGAAGTGTTCAATCGCTATGGACAACGGGTCTTTTATTCGGCTGGTTATGGCACGCCCTGGAATGGAACGGTAAGCGGTAAGCCACTGCCCATGGCTACTTACTATTATGTTATTCATTTAAAGAATGGGTTTGCGCCACGTTCCGGTTCTATTACAATAGTGAAGTGAGGGAAAAGTTGACAAGTTGATAAGTTGATGAGTTGACAAGGTGAAAGGCAGAAAGCATAAAAATAATATTCATAACGCAAAACTAAACGTGATGAGAAAGAGCTTATTGATTTTAATCACTGCTTGTTTAGGATCGCTGTCTTCAAAATCGCAGGTAGATCCGCATTTTTCGCAATACTATGTCTATCCTGCCTGGTTGAACCCGGCGTTAACCGGCGCTTTTGACGGTGACTATCGCATATCGGGAATATACAGATCGCAGTGGGGGAATATCAGCAGTCCGTTTACAACGCCCGGAATAGCGGTTGATTTCACCACGAACAAGAATTCCAATTTCGGCGCCAGTGTGCTGAATCAAACGGCTGGCGATGGCGGTTATAATTATCTCACTGCCTATGGCAGTTATGCATACAACGGCGTTCGTTTTGGTCCGCAGGAATACCATCGCATTGTAATGGGGATGCAGATCGGGGTCATACAACGCCGGTTCAACCGTTCGAAGCTCAGCTTTGGTGATCAATGGAATCCTATAACGGGTTACAACCCGGGCGTTACTTCTGCTGAAGTATTCAGTAAAACTTCCGCTACTTCCTTTGATGCGGGCGCCGGCATTTTATACTTCGATGCCACACCCGGTAAGAAATTAAATGTATTCGGCGGGTTCTCGGTATCGCACCTTACCCGCCCCGACGACAAATTCAGTGAATCAGGTGATGCCCGGTTGCCGATGCGGTATACGGTGCATGGCGGCGTAAGAATATCATTGTCAGATGTGCTTAGTCTAACTCCCAATATCTTATACCTGAAACAGGGAAAGGCGCAGGAGAAAATGCTGGGCGCGTATGCCAGGATGGTAGCAGCTCCCGGAACCGATGTAATGCTGGGCGCCAACTACCGCTTTAAAGATGCTTTATCGCCTTTCGTAGGCTTTACTCATAAAAATTTAGTGCTCGGCGTGAGCTATGATGTGAACACGTCTGATCTGGGAAGAATGGCGCATGGCTCCAACAGTTTTGAGATCTCGTTATCCTTTATTGGAAAACGATCAGTAAAAACACCGGAAATCGAGTTCGTCTGTCCGCGCTTATAGTCATAGGTACACCAATGTCCTGAAAACCTGGCGGTTGGTTTCTACCAACTGCCTTATTTAAACACAATACCCTGTCAATATAAAAGAAGAAGTATGAAAAAATTATTTGCTACCGGGCTTATCAGCTGCAGTTTGTTTGCAGCCAGGGCCCAGTTCACTTACGATTATTTGCGTGCCGCAGATAATTATTATAAGAAAGCCGATTATTATTCAGCGGCCCAGTATTACGAAAAGTATTTAGGCACTGCGGCGCAGAAACTGAAGAAAGAAGAGTACAGTCCATATACGGTGCCATCTTCTGCGGTGAAGAAGAACAATGCGCCGGTAAGCAGCCGGCAGCAGGCGTTATACAGGGTGGCTGACAGTTATCGTTTGTTGCACGATCATGCCAAAGCCGCTACGTATTACAATCAAACGCTTGATGCCAGGGCCACGGAATTTCCATTGGCGCGGTATTACTATGCGGTGGAATTGCGTGCACTGGCCAATTATGAACAGTCGGAAAAAGAGTTTACCGTTTTCCTGGACGAACACAGGGATGATGATCAGTATGCAGAATCAGCAAAGAAGGAATTGATGAGTCTGCGCTTTATTCAGACCCAATTAAAAAAGAAAGACCTGAAACTGTACAATGTACAAAAGGCAGCTACGCCCCTGAATACGGAAGGCGCCAATTATGCACCGGTATGGTTGAATGATAATACCTTGTTGTTTACTTCTACCCGTATTGATAGTAATAGCAAGAACCAATCGCATATTAACCGGGTATATACAACACTCATTAGTGATGGCGTAACAGGTGACGTAAAACCATTTCCATTACCACAAGCCGGTGAAATGCACCAGGGGGTGGTAACGCTCACACCGGATGGGAATACGCTCTTTCTTACCCGCTGGACGATCGTAGGTGGCAGAAAGATCTCGGGTATTTACAGCAGTCATAAAAATGGAAAGGATTGGAGTGAGCCGGTGTTGCTGGATAGCTTAATCAATGCCGAAGGTTCCAGCACCCAGCAGCCATTTGTTATGCCGGGTGGAAAATACCTGTTGTATGCCAGTGACAAACCCGGCGGTTTTGGCGGGTTCGATCTTTGGTATGCAGAACTGGATGGCAACGGTAAACCGGTTCGCACGGAAAATATGGGTGCGGTGATCAATACGGTCAATGATGAACAGGCGCCTTATTATCATGCCCCTTCTTCTACACTCGTATTCTCTGGTAATGGCCGCGTGGGCATGGGTGGCTACGATTTCTATTACAGCAAAGGAAACATCAATGACTGGAGGCCACCGGTGAACTTTGGTTACCCGGTCAACTCCGTGAAAGACGATATCTATTTTGTAAGTAAGGGTGGGGTAAGAAATGTGCTGGAAGATGTTTGGCTCAGCAGTGACCGCGAAGCTACCTGTTGCCTGGAACTGTTCTATTTAAGAAAGCTGTTACCGCGCAAACAGGTGAGCGGACAGGTGGTATCCTGTGAAGATAAACAACCGCTGCCCGGCGTTACCATCAACATCCTCGATACGGTTCAAAATAAAGTGGTGTATACGCAAACTACTGCCAACGATGGAAACTACTCCTTTACGCTCGATGAGTTTCAACCGTTAAAAGCAGTGGCTACTATCAGTGGATACAGCAATGGGGCATTACCATTTTATACACCGGTTGATGAGGAGGCAGATCAGCTGATAAACCCGGCAATCTGTTTAATAAAGGATGTGCCGCCGGTTGAGGAAGCTATTGTAATGGACAACGTGTATTATGATTTTGATAAAGCCACCCTCAGGGACGAATCTCACGCTTCATTAGACAAGCTGGTAGCCATGCTGAACGCGCATCCTGACATCTCCATCGAGCTCAGTGCGCATACCGATAATAAAGGTTCTGAAGACTACAACCAGCGCCTGTCTGAAGCCCGCGCCCGCGCCTGCGTGGCCTATCTCATTAGCAAGGGAATTGATAAAAACCGCTTACAGGCGAAAGGTTATGGTTCTACCAAGCCTATAGCACCGAATGCGAATGAAGATGGGTCGGATAACCCCGAAGGCAGACAGAGGAATCGTAGGACTGAATTTAAGGTGGTGAGGAGGAGTTGACCAGTTGATCAGTTAACCAGTTGACGAGGAAGAAGTATGTTATGAGGAAAAAAGTAGGAAGTTGATATGGTTGATAAAGTTGATGAAGTTGACAAGTTAACTAGTTGACAAGTTAACAAGTTAACAGGTTGACAAATTGATAGGTTGAATATAGTAGCGAGGCCGATTGCCGATTGCCGATTCACGGTTCAAAAAACGTAAGCACATGAAAAAGCTAATAGCACTTTATATAATGGTAGCCTGTATACAGGCACAAGCGCAACAAAAACCACACTATACCCAATATATCCTGAATCAGTACATTCTAAATCCTGCGCTCACGGGGATTGAGAATTATACCGATATAAAAGTAAGTCACCGGCATCAGTGGGCGGGTGTGCAGGATGCACCGGTGACCACGTATGTAACCATTCATACGCCCATCAATAAAAAAGATTACCGCACTACGGCTACCTCTTTTGAAGTGCCGGGCGAGAATCCAAGGGGAAAACGGTATTGGGAAGAATACACGGCCGCCGAACCACATCATGGCGTAGGCTTGCAGGTGATCAATGACCGCACCGGTCCGTTGAATTATTTTTCTGCTTATGCTACCTATGCCTATCATATAGGTATCAGTGCAAGAACAAGTCTGGCCGCAGGTTTTGGCGCGGGGTTTACCAATATCGGTTTAAATGCCAGTAAACTTGATTTTGGGAATGTGCAGGTGGATCCTGCTGTTTACAACAATGGGTTGATCAATACTACCAAACCCGATTTTATGGCAGGGCTGTACCTGTATTCAGGTGATTATTTTATCGGACTGGCCGCACAACAGATCATTCCGCAAAAAGTGAGTTTTTCAGACAATACCGTAAAAACAACCAATGGGAAAATAGTGCCGCATGTATTTGCCACGGCCGGTTATCGCTTTTTATTAGATGAAGATTTCAATCTGACCCCTTCGGTAATGGTGAAGTATGTACAGCCGCTGCCGGTTCAGCTCGATCTGAATGCCAAACTGCAATATCGCGATGTAGCCTGGCTGGGGGCCGGTTACCGGTACGACGATGGATTTGCTGCTATGGTGGGCATGAACGTCAGTCACCGGTTCAATATAGGCTACTCGTATGATTATACCACCTCCGGATTAAATATTGTAAGTAAAGGCTCGCATGAGATCATGGTGGGCTTTCTGCTTGGTAATAAATACGACGATGGTTGTCCACGTAACGTTTGGTAAGAACATACAGCCGTTGCGGCAGCAATGAGTTCATCACAATCAAATAAAATCAAAATCAAAAACATGAAACGCACACATCAATGGGGCCTGCACCATTTCTTATCCTGTTTGCTGGCTGCTATGGTATTGATTGGCGCCTGTAAAAAAGGTGACCCCGGGCCGGCCGGTGAAAAAGGCGACAAAGGAGATCCCGGTGCCACGGGGGCTACTGGCGCTACAGGCAGTAAAGGTGATGCCGGCACTGCCAATGTATTGTATTCCGACTGGCTCGATCTTGGTTTTTCCCAGGACCAGGGAAGCGGGGTTTTCTTCACGCAGATCAGTGAAGCCAAGCTTACGGATGACTTCCTGTCGAAAGGAGAAATAAAAGTGTACATCAACCTGGGCACTGCTGCTGAAAAAGTAGTGCTTGCATTGCCGTTTATTTCAGGTACTACACAGATCACGCCGCTGTATGCACCAGGGCTCATAGAGCTGGATGCCACCGTAAATGCGTCCACTGCTACTAACCAAAGTACCGGCGCTAAATCACGGCAATACCGGTATGTTCTGATTCCCGGGGGTGTACACGTTCGTATGAATACACAAATAAACTGGAACAATTATGAAGAAGTAAAAAATTACCTGGGATTAAAAGACTGATCCCCGTTTTATAACTGCAATTGATATTAAGCTGATTTCATCCCTTAAAACGTAAGCACAGAACTGCATTTAAATTGGTATGGGCAGTGCTTTTTCTCGTGCGTTACGTTTGGCCCTGGCTGTATGCCGGGGCTTTTTGGTAGTAAATGATGAAAGGCAGTATTCAGTGGGCAGTATGCAGTGGTGGAAAAGGCAAAGGGCAAAGGGCAGAGGGCAAAGGCCCCGTCGCGGCAACCGCGAGTCGCGAACGTTAGAACCCGAGTCTGCAATTTACCTGTGTAACAAGAAATGGGCATTCTTATTTAATTACCACCTTGTTAACCCTATCAACCCTTTCAACTTTGCCAACATGTTAACTCGTTAACTCGTCAACTGGTCAACTGATCAACTTCCCTCTCTACCTATATATGCCCCAATCACCTAGGTATTTATATTTAATGTTGTTACAACCAGTTGAAGCTGCATCCGGAACGTTATTGCATGACGTTATTAATAGTTAGCCGAAACAGCTGATGTGATGATCCGTCCTTTTCGAAAACATTCGTTATGAGCAACACATTATTTAAAAAGATCAATATCTTCCTCAAGGTTAATGAACAAACCATTGATGAGTACTTCAATGTGAACGACCCGGCGCCTATTTATAAACGGCAGCTGAGCCAGGAGTTTGAAGAGTATATCATGAACTATGCCCCCACCATCAAAAGATATTCGGCTGTTACCTATAAACTAAACTGTGTATGCGAAACAGATAAAGAATTTATCGATCCCCTGGTGCATGCCATTCGCCGCCACTTTTCATTAAAGAAATCTATCAAGGAGGCCGAATTCAAAAAGTTTAAAAAGCGCAACTGGATCTTGCTGGTGTTCAGTTTGGCTACTGTCATGTTCTTCCAGGGCGTAATGCCGCTGCTTTTTAACGCTGAACACCGCATACACTCTGCTTTCAGCAATGCGCTGGATGTGTTCAGCTGGGTAATATTATGGAAACCTATTGAAAAACTCATCTTTTACTGGAATCCCTTCCTGAAAGAACTTTCCATTTTTGACAAACTCACCAATGCACCTGTTGTGATCGTTGGCGAGAAAAAAGAATTGAAACCGGAGATGGTGGAGTTTGCTGCATGAAAAAAAGTTGCTTCATATTGTTTGTCTTTATGCAGTTAATGAGTCACACCGGGTTCAGTCAGGCTAATATAAATTTTGAGCAATACCATGTTGTAAATTCCCATCAACTTTATACGTATATGCCGGTGGTGCATTATCAGCATAAAAAGAACTGGTATGCCGAAGCGCGGTATAATTATGAAGCCGAGAAAACTTTTTCCTTATACCTGGGCCGGGCATTTACCGGTGGTAATGACCTGAACTATTCATTCGTGCCCATGCTGGGAGGTTCAATAGGAAAATTCGAAGGGGTATCAACCGGGTTGAATATCGATATGGATTACAACAGGTTCTTTTTTTCATCCCAATCACAATACTCGATGCCCACCACCCAATACGGCCGGTATTTCTGGTACAGCTGGTCTGAAGTAGGGTATCAAAGCATGAAGTGGTTGTACACCGGGTTGTCTGTACAGCAAACGCATGACCGGTTAACAGGCGATGAACTGCAGCCGGGTATAATGATCGGTTTTACATTCAATAAATTTACCATTCCCGTATATACATTCGATCCATTCGGCAATGGAAGGAACTTTATTGTTGGGTTTAACATGGCCTGGAAGCATACCAGAAAGAAACAGCCCGCTTATCCCGTTGTAAAAAGCGATGTTCCTGCCGCTGGTTCAAACCCATAAATATTTCAGCGTGGCCATTAATAGTAAACCAGTAAAAAGCAAAGGAGTGATAACGAACTTAAAATAGCAGGTGTGGTATCCCGTTAATAATAAAAAGATATTGTGAATAGGGAATTGGTGCAGGACGTTTAATATAGGATCTAGGACAAGTACATCAGGAACGCCATTCTGCTTATGCGGAGTGGCTTTTTCATTGTCCGCCGAAGCCTTGGCGAAGGAGGCTAAGCGAGGTAGGAAGTAAGAAATAGGAGGTACGAAGCTCGAAAATTTCCTATTTCCTGCTTCTTACTTCATGAAGTTTAAAAACAAAGAGGTGACTCTTAACTGAGCCACCTCTTTCAATTGCATATAAGTATTGGTTAGTAAGCGAATTACCTAGATCCCCAGTCCTGATTTCACTTTTTCGAAAAACGACTTTTTGCCTTCTTTGGGGCGTGGGGTATAATATTCTTCAACCCGTTTCATAATGGCAGCCATTTTATCTGTGCTCAGGGTGGTTTTGATCACATAGTCGAGTGCGCCATATTGCAGGGCTTCCCTGGCTACCAGGCTGTTTTCCTGTCCGGAAATTATATATGCCATGATATGCGAATCGTATGCTTTGATCTTTTTAAGTACCTCGATGCCGTTCATGCCTTCCATGTTGTAATCCATAAAAATAACTCCTGGTTGTTCCCTGATCTGCTGTAGACACTCATCGCCGCTGGTAAAAGAGGCCAGGTTGGTGTAACCCAGGTTACGCAGGAACTGCTCATACAGGGTTATGCAAAATATATCATCGTCTACAATAAAGATCTTCAGGTCAGGATACTTAGCCATGGTTATAATGTTTAAAGGTTAATTGCAGTAATTATCGATGGTGCCGGGTGTTGCTTCCGGTAACCTTAAGTTAGGAAAACGCATGGCGAACCCAGGTATTGCTGTCCATTGGGATGGATGTGTAAAACTAATACTTGTATGGGCTGTCTAATAGGTGTTAGTGCTTAAAGTAAAGGCCCTCCTGCGCTAGAGCTTGCGTCTCCGCTCTTCGACCGCCATAGCTGAAGGCGACGGCGGTAAAGTTTCAGCGACACGCGGGCGGCGGGCAATGCAAAGGGTCGAGGCAAAAAGCAAAGGGCAAAGAGAAAAAGGGGCTAGTCAATGACAATCGGCTGAACATAGTGATTGTCGCCATAACGCACAGCTACTTTGTATATTCCTCTGGGGAGGTGATTCGGCAGCAAAATAGTGTGGTTTGAATAAAGATCGGCATGGTACAAAAAGTGTTTAAATACCTGCTGTCCCGCGAGGGAATACAGCTGAACGGTAAAAACACATTGTTCAACGTTATACAATTGCAACCAGAACTTTTTTTGTCTTACCAGGTTCGGGTACACGGTGATGCGTTGAACACGTTTTTTCGAACGGTCTTCGGTTAGTGTTGAGGTGCTCATAGGAGGTCCGGGATAAATGTGGTTTGTTGTGCGCGATGAAGTTAGTGCTTATCCTGATAGGTGACAATAGTATACATACGTGATTTTAACGTATACTTGACATTTCCTCCCGGAGATTAGAGAAATTTTGAATGAGTCAGGTTTTCGGTTATTGAAGCATGGTATTTACTGCAGAATATACTGTGTTAATTGCGTTACTGGTACTAATTTATGATGCGAATTTGTTCGTTGGGTACATGGCGCTGCACCAGGTATTGTTGGAACCGGGAAATCAATGTTGCGCCACCTGATAAATAAAAGGTGGCATTTTTCCAGGCCATCCAGCAATTAGGGTGCATGTCTTCCATCCATTGAATGGCATTATACCCGGGCGATTCCGGTAATTCAGGCACACTGTCGATCAGCAGCTTTAACATACTCAGCACCGCTTCGTATTCGGGATGTAATTCCAATATGCCAAAATATTCATGATCGTTTTTTAAAGCAATCTCTTTTAATGCATTGAATAATTCAACAGTTGATTCATCACCTACAAAGAAGTGATGGGTAGTTTGAAAGTTGTATAACAGTTTTGCCTGTATTGCATGCGACAGTTCATGGTCACTGGTAGCAGGCAGTCCGACGTTCATGGCTTCGTCGGTAGGTTCATTGGCCTGGTAATTAGATAAGTGAAACATGCTATATGTTTTGTTTACGAAACGGATAATTTACCTTTACAAAGGTAAAAAGGGGTTAACTGCGCATTTTTATACAATACGGATAAATATTTATATCAAACGGATTTTATGGGTGTCAATGTGTATGACGAAAATGGTCACCAGTATAAAGTCGGCGACGTGTTTTCGAACAAAATAGTAGAACAGCCTTTGGTTACGGAACGAAGAGAGGTCTTAAGCTTTCCCTTTGGTGATGCTGAAATGGTGCAAATTGCTTTCGCGGGCATTTATATTGTATATGGCGATATGATGCTGTATGAAAGCAAACGATTGCAATGGGAAATAACAGGGGAAATTGACCTGGTTGAAATGCATTTTACCTTAGAGGGTGATGGTAGCATGAAGAATCTGCTGTCAGGAAAAGAACATCATTTCAAAGCCAACCAGCATAATATGCATTATATACCCGTGTTTGCCGGTACTGGCCAGTACGGCGGGCGGCTCGACCGGTATAAATTTATAGAAGTGCATTTTACCACCCGTTTTTTCCTGGAGCTGGCAAAAGACAGCAGCCCTTCATTAATGGAGTTTGCCGAAAAAGTGGCAAAAGGAAATGAACAGGACCTGAGCCGTGAGAATATGCCCATTTCGTTTGCCATGCACCAGTGCCTGCACGACATCATGAATGTGAAAGTGACAGGTGGATTGAAACTGTTATTCCTGCAATCGAAATGTATTGAGCTGTTGACCTTACAGGCCCAGATGTATGAAGATGCGGCGTGTGCTTCCCAAACGCCTTCGCTGATAGTAAAACCCGGGCAGGATACCGAGAGTATTCATTTTGCCAAAGACTATCTGTTACAACATGCCGCCCAGCCGCCCTCTTTAACGGAGCTGGCCCGCGTTGCCGGGATCAATGAATTTAAATTGAAACAGGGGTTCAAAGCCCTTTATAATAATACCGTATTTGGTTACCTGGCCGATTATAAATTAACCCAGGCGTGTGACCTGTTGAGAGCCAGTGTGCCCATTAAAGATGTGGCCGACAGGCTTGGTTATTCTTCCGTACAACACTTCAACAGCGCCTTCAGCAAGAAGTTTGGCGTGCCGCCAGGGAAGTTAAAGGACCCACTCACAAAAAGCCCTTAAATTAGAAATTTGTATATTCAGATTGGCAAGTAAACTTATTAACGATGTCGATAGTTGTAAAAAGAATATACGAACCGGTAGCGTCGAAAGATGGTTATCGCATTCTGGTTGACCGGTTATGGCCACGCGGTATTAGGAAAGAAAAGGCCGAAATAGATACCTGGTTAAAAGAAGTGGCGCCCTCAACCGAGCTGCGTAAATGGTTCCATGCCGGCAATGGAACATTTGCTGAATTTAAAAAGAAATACCTCGCTGAATTAAAAGAGAACCCCGCGCTGAAAGACCTGAAAACATTATTAAAAGAACATAAGCAGGTAACGTTGTTGTATGCAGCCAAAGACGAAGAACAGAATCATGCACAAATTCTTGCTGAACTGTTTGGTTAGTAAGTTATTGAGTTTTTGAGCTATAACTAACGAACCTTTTGTAAGCGCCAGATCTGAATGAACGGAAAACAATTACCCGAACAACAGTCGCCTGGTTTTTGATTAGGGCGACCGCAATCGCACCAGAACTGCTGGTTGGCCAGCAGCATGTATTCATCCAGTCCACGGGCCAAACCGACAGTATGTTTGGCCGGGCCATTTGCCTGCATTACTTCCCAACCATATTTATCAGGCACTTCTTCAAGTTTATTATTGACAAAATACCGTAAGGGATGCCGGTGGGTTTGATCGGCCCAGTAAGCTTTTATTTCTGCAGGATTACGGTGATCGAGGGTGAGCAGCGCCGCATGATAGCCATCGCATACCGAAAGCAGGAATACACTAAAGCCTCTTTCTTTTCCAACCCGCCGCAGTAAAGTATTCCATAAACTTTTCTCCAGCGCCATCGGTGGCAGGCCCCGCGACACGGGATCGGCCTTGGTTATGGGCACCCATTCATCTTTGCGCAACGATAAAAAGCGAACCGTATCGTAACTGCGGATGTAATGACTATCGTGTAACTTTTTGGCCAGTGCTGTAATATCATTTTCGTGGCCATTTAAAACGGTGTGGCGGCTGTACAAACTATCGGGGATGGAAGATTCGCCGAAGATGAGATAATCCAAACCAGCCCGCACGGTATTGATGCATTTATGCCGGAAGCCAGGGCGCCAGTTAGAATCTTTAGGTTGCTCGGGCAGCGCCGTATTGGCGAGAAAGAATTGTTTTATTCTTTCAACATCATCAATGGAAAACAACGCTGTATATTGAATGGAATCTTTATTCAAAGCGGCAGGGTTGGTAGCTGCCTGTTTGGGGGCAAGCATGGAACCAGACAATACAGCTACGATAACAGGGCACAGGACCAGGACGTGTAATTTCATCAGGTATTGAGGTTTTAGGGGCTCTTAATGGACTGTAAAATTAAGAACACGCATGGGAAATTACCCAGTTATTTTTTCCCCGAAAGGTTATTGATCGTTGACTGGATTCCCTGTTTTTCGAGTTGTGTTTTGGCCAGCGCCAATGCCTGTTCATAATGCGCTAAAGCCTGCTGATTATCGAAGCCATTGTACAGTTCGCCCATTAACAAAAAATAAAAATGACTGTTGTTGGCAGACAGTTTGGCTGCTTCCGCTAAAGCCGCCTCTCTTCCTTTTGCTTTGTATAAAGCAAAGATCCTGTTCAGAGCCACGCCGGGCGAATAATTGATCAGCAACAGTTTGTCGTATAGCTGCAGAATGTTAGCCCATTTTTCGGTAGTGTCTTCTTTAATACAATGCCAGTATGCAATGCCTGCTTCCAGGTGATAGGAGGTTACATGATTACCCGTGGCGGCATTGTTTAAAAAATGAATGCCCTGGTTAATCAATGCCGTGTCCCATAAAGCCGGATCCTGTTGTTCATACAACACCTGCGCATCATTATGATCTACCCGGGCGTTGAAACGGCTTGCATGAAAACACATAAGCGCCAGCAGCGCGTTTGTATTGGGCCGGTTGGTGCGTTCATATTCGGTTAGCATAACACCCAGGCGCATCGCTTCTATACAAAAGTCCTTGCGCAGGATGGTATTTTCAGTTTGCGAGTAATAGCCTTCGTTGAACAGCAGGTAAATAATATGCAATACATTGTCGAGCCGGTTCTCCAATTCCCCGTCGGGCAGGGTGTTGTCGATGGGGATCAGTTGGATGTTTTCGTTCCGCAGTTTTTCTTTGGCGCGGAACAACCGTTTGTTGATGGTTTCTTTATTGGTGAGAAATGCTTCGGCAATTTCATCGATACCAAAACCGCAAAGGATGCGCAGGGCCAGGCCTATCTGCGCTTCACTGGCAATGGCCGGATTACAAATGGCAAACAGCATTTGCAACTGGCTGTCTTTAATATTTTGTTGGGAGAAGTTGATGGCTTCGGGTTCCTCGTTAAGGGGTTGTTGCGCTTTTATTTCAGGAATAACTTTTTGTTCGTAGATCTTGTGCCGCCTGAAATGATACAGCGTTTTTTGTTTGGCAACCACGTACAGCCAGGCAGCAGGATTGGGCGGCAGTCCTTTAATGCCCCAGGTTTCCGATGCAGCCAGAAACGTTTCACTTACTATGTCTTCGGCCATTTCAATATGTTCCAACCCAAACTGCTTACTGATAACCGCCACCATTTTGGCAAACTCCTGCTGAAACAATTGTTTTAATGATTCCTGTTCTTTCATAAGATAGCTAAAAGGGTGGGTCGCCCTATGTTAAGTTAGGTGAGCCATCCGCCAGCTGGCGGATGACCCACCTAAGTATTATTGATATACTGGTCTTACTTCCACGCTGCCATCGAAATCCAGAACCGGGCAACCATGGGCCAGGGTAACTGCTTCATCCATATTGTCTGCTTTAACAATGCAAAAGCTTCCCAGGCGTTCCCTGATCTCAACAAAAGGACCATCGGTGATTACGCCCCCTTTTCTCAAGACCTTACCATCTGTTTCCAGGCGCATACCCGTCATACCTAATTTGCCCTGTGCGGCAATACCGCCTACCCAATCCTGCCACTTTTTGGCCAACGCCTGCATTTCAGTAGGGGAGATATTGCTGAAATCATAACTGGGTTGACGAAATATTAACATGAAATCTTTCATACTGTTTTTGTTTTTGGTCCCGCTAAACGGGAAAGTTAGGATTTTTTAATATTATAGGAGAAAGGCTGCAAACAATGAACTTTGAACTTTTAACTAAGCGAATTGTCCCGGCGTATACGTTCCCACCACAGCGGGATTAGGGAACGCGATGTTCACCCGGTTATAACTGTTGATGGTGATCACTGCAAACGTGAGATCGATCAGTTCTTCTTCGGTGAATTGTTGCAATGCTTCATTATATATGTCATCAGCAACATGACCATTGTTAACCTGAGTAAGCGCTTCAGCCCAGGCTAATGCAGCGCGTTCGCGTTCGCTGTAAAAAGGCGCTTCTCTCCAGGCATTCAGCACCAGTAACCGTTGCGCGTTTTCACCATTCGCCAGCAAATCCTTTGAGTGCATGTCGAGGCAGAATGCACAACCATTGAGCTGCGATACGCGATAGTAAATTAAATTCATGAGAGATTGTTCAACCGGTGATTTGTGACAATAAGCACCCAGAGTGTTTAAAGCTTTCAATCCGCGTTGTCCTTTTTCGTAAACGTTAACTACCTGTTTCATTTGATTCGATTTTATCGTTATTAATTAGTGTGTTTATACAGTAATAATGACCGGATCAAACCTGATTGGACAGGCAGGACAAAAAAATTCTTCTTTTTTTTTTAATACAATTATTTACCTGGATCTCATCCTTCGCCTTTCTGCTTTCAGGCCGGTTGAATTGACGGCTTGTTAGTGATTGATGCCGCATAAACCAGCAAGTTAGGTGCCTTAGCGGATTAAAAACCGCATAAAATGCGTTATTTGTTTGTCATTGTGCTTCTTTGTGCGTTAAATAGGATTATATTGCAATACAACCATTACTAACTGTTATGCTTAAAAAAGAGCGTCAGGCTTATATTTTGCATCAGGTGAACCTGCACAATAAGGTGCTATCATCGCTGCTGAGTCAGGAGATCCGGGTATCGGAAGACACCATTCGCAGAGACCTGCAGGAACTGGCTGATGAAGGAAAGATCATTAAAGTACATGGCGGCGCCCTCAGTCATTCTTTTAACGAAGTACATTACCCGGCCGACAATGTTTATTCACAAGACCATAAAAAGATAATCGCCCACAAAGCGGCAGCTCTTATCCAAAACGACATGTTTGTACTTACCAGTGGTGGCACTACCATCATTGAACTGGCGCGCGTACTGCCGCGACAGTTAAAAGCCACGTTCATGTCGGGCAGTATTCCCGCTATACTGGAATACATGCAACACCCAAGCATCGATGTTATTATGATCGGTGACCGCATTTCAAAAAACTCAAAGATCACCATAGGCGCCGAAGCCATTGCCAAGATCAAACAGATCAATGCCGACCTGTGCTTTTTAGGCATCAACGCCATTGACCTGAAACACGGCACTACCGACAACGATTGGGAAGTAGTGCAACTGAAAAAAGCAATGATCCAGTCGTCCCGAAAAACGGTTTGTTTAACCATCTCTGAAAAGATCAACACGCTACAACCTATCCATATCTGTGATATTCAGCACATCGATGTGCTTATTACAGAGTTGCCACCCGACGATCCCAGATTGAAGCCGTATATCGATTTGGGTATACAGGTATTATAAGCGCCTGCCCTGTAACACAAGGCGCTTGTATATCCAGACTTATGAAAACAATGTTAACTGAACAGGTTCAAGATAACAATTGAACTGAATAAGCCTATCCCTATTCAACCACAGATTCATTGACCCAAAAAACTGTTATGAGAAAATTCACAAGGCTGTTACTTGCAGTAGTTCTTCTTTTATGGGGCATGTATGCAACCGCGCAGGATAAAACGATATCCGGTACGGTAACAGATGCCGATGACAACAAGCCTGTTCCCGGCGTATCTATCACTATCAAGGGAACCAACCGGGGTACTCAAACAAACACCCAGGGCGTTTTTTCCATTAAAGCACAAAAAGGCGATGTGCTGATCATTTCCTCCGTAGGATATGAAGGCAGCCAGGTGCGAGTTGGCGATGCAACTACCATTTCGGTTAAAATTAAAAATTCCCAGAAGCAAATGGGAGAAGTAGTGGTAACTGCGATGGATATTAAAAGAAACCCGCGCGAATTGGGTTATTCGGTGCAAACCGTGAAGGGATCAGACATTCAGCAAACACAACGCGAAAACTTCATTAATAGTTTGCAGGGGCGGGTAGCCGGATTGACAGTTACACCTACCGGTGGTACTGCCGGCGCATCGGCCAGCATTGTATTACGCGGTTTCAACACCCTCTCTGGTAATAATCAGCCGTTGTTTATTGTTGATGGTGTACTCATAGATAACCAAACCCTCAACCAAAACTCTTACGGCGGTACAGGTGTGGGGCTGGCATCGGACTTACCCAACCGCAATAGTGATTATACCAACCGTATTGCCGACATAAATCCCAACGACATTGAATCGGTTACTGTATTAAAAGGCCCCGAAGCAACAGCGTTGTATGGCAGCCAGGCAAGTTCAGGCGCTATTGTGATAACTACCAAAAAGGCAAATACTGCCGGCAAGCTGATCGTTACTTACGACAACAATTTCCGTTTTCAGAAAGTTACCCGTTTTGTAGAACTCGATAACCGGTATGGACCCGGCGCTAACGGTGTGCCAACAGCCCCGCCATTGTCTGGACAATTTACCAGCTTCGGTCCGGCATGGCCTGCTGATACCAGGTTGTACGATAATATACACCACTTCTTTCGTACAGGGTTCACGCAAACGCATAACATCGGGGTTGAATTTGGAACAAAAAATTCCGGGTTCCGGCTTACCGGCACTTACCTGGATGATGATGGAACCGTTCCGTTCAATACCTATAAAAAATACAATTTAAAGCTGTCGAATAATACGAAGATCGGTAAATTCATTACCATTAATCCCTCGATCGCTTATGTGAACTCCGACAACGTAAAACCAACCAAAGGCGCCAACGGATACCTGATGGACCTGTATTCATGGCCCGCCAATAATGACCTTTCCAACTACCAGGATAAACTGGGGAATAAATTGTTGCTTTTTAACAGCAATTATAATGTCGATTACGATAACCCGATCTGGAGCGCAAAGAATAATAAAAGCGGTGATAAGAACAGCCGTTGGGTAGCCACTATGGGTATCGACATCAATCCTTTTGAGTGGTTAACATTATCGGGCCGGTTTGGGTACGATACCTATAAACAGGATGGTTATTTGTTCACCCATCCCCAGTCGTTCCTGACAACTTTTGCTAACGCTGGTTCGTTGGACAATTATTACAGAACCTATGAAGGGTACAACCACACCATTACTGCTTCGGCCAAGAAAAAATTTGGCGACTTCAGCACCCGGGTAATGGTGGGTACTATGTGGGAAGATTTTGAGACCAAACAGTTTGGCGTTTCCGGCACACACCTCAAAGATTCAATCAGCACCGATAGCAGCAATACGCTTGAAAGCACCCGTACCCGGTTGCTAAGGAATTATTTTGGTAAGCCCAATTTGAGTGTATTGAGAGAACTGGCTTATTTTGGCGAAGCGTCAATTGGCTGGAAAGACCTGGTTTATTTAACTTATTCACATCGGTTGGAGAATGCTTCTCCGCTTCCCAATAAAAACAACAAATACAATTATCCTGGCGCCAGTTTGAGTATGATCCTGTCTGATATCTTCCCGAAGATCAAAGGTAAGGTATTGGAATACGCCAAATTAAGAGCATCACTTGCCAGCACGGCACGTTTGAATGATCCGTATTCGAACCAGAGTGTATTTGTAAATAACCAAAGCAGCAGTGCTATAAGCCCGACCTACACGTACGGGTATACGAAATCCAATCCCGACCTGCGGCCTGAAAGGCAAAAGACCTATGAAATTGGTACTGAACTCAGGTTCCTGAATAACGCCATTACCCTGGAAGCGGCTTATTATAACACACTTTGTACCGATCAGATCGTTCAGGGATTCAGGGCCAGCTATGCTACCGGCGCTGTGTTGAATACCGACAATGCGGCTTCGCTGCGTAATCAGGGCGTAGAATTGACCCTGAACCTTACGCCCATCAGGAAAAATGATTTTAACTGGAACGTAAGTTTCAATTTCAACCACATGTGGAGTAAAGTACTGACGCTGCCTGATGCCATTGGTAAGGACAATGACTTTTATAACTCAGACAACCTGTTCAGTGCAAGAGGTGGTTTGGTGCGTGGTCATCAAACAGGAACCATTACCGGTTCTAAGTATGTAAGAAATAACAAGGGACAGGTTGTGGTTAGCCCATTGAACGGATTGCCCGAAATAGATGCCAACTTTAAGATCATCGGTGACCGTACACCCGACTTCACGCTGGGAACCCTGAACACTTTCCGGTATAAAAACTGGAACCTGAGTATTCTGTGGGACCTGAAAGTTGGTGGCGATATTTACAACCTGGCCGACCAGGTAATTACCAGTTTGGGTAAAACAAAAAGAACTTCCGACAGAACAACGCCACGTGTTGTAAACGGGGTATTGGATGATGGTTTACAAAACAGCGATAACCCAACGCCGAATAACATTGTAGTAGTGCCTTATTATTTGAATAGCTATTACACCATGCCTAATGAAGAATACATTTCGCATCATGTAAACTGGCTGAAGTTGAGAGATGTAACATTAAGCTACACCTTGCCTGAGAAAGTTACACATTTTATAAAAGGTATTAAATCATTAAGTGTGTTTGCAACCGGTAACGATTTGATCCTGTTTACCAATTATGAAGGCGCTGATCCTTCGGTGATAGCCAATAACCCGGGTTCTGTGGGTGTAGGTTCTTATGGTTTCGATTACGGCAGCCCGGCCACACCGCTTAGTGCAAGCTTTGGACTACGTGCCCGTTTTTAATCTGATACATTACCAATGCAAAATTCAAATTCATTTTATGCGATATAAATTTCAAATTACCTTATTAGCCCTGGCGATTGGTGCGGTTTGCATGCAGGGATGCAGCAAAAAGATTGATGAGGCTTATCAAAATCCCAATGCGTCGGTGCGAGTGCCCATTGAATCGATAATGCCCGGTGTGATCGGTGGATTGACCTACTTCTATTCATCCAATGGTACTGGATTTGGCGTTCAGCTGGATGCTACTTATATAGGAAGATATGTGCAATATTTCGGCATTCAGACCGACCTGGATTCATACGGTGAAATGGGCGGGGTGACCGGCGCCAGCGACAATACAGGTTCCATGTGGGGAGCCGTATATTATGGGCATGGAAAAAATATAAACAAGATCATTGAATGGGGTACCGAAGAACAGAAATGGGACTATGTTGGGGCAGCCTGGGCCATCAGAGCATGGGGCTGGCTTGAGCTGACCAATGAGTACAACGATGGCATTTTAAGTGAAGCCTGGAATGAAAATCTATCACAATTTCATTACGATGCCTCCGCTGATTTTTATGATAGCTGTCGTGCCGTTTGTTACAGATCGCTTAGCTTCTTAAACAGGACCGATGGTAATGTAAACAAAGAGAATTTTGCCAAAGGAGATGCCTATTTTAATGGCGGCGATGTAAACAAATGGAAAAAGTTTGTGTATGGCATTCTGGCCCGCTCTTATATTGACCTCAGTGCCAAAAATTTGTTTGCGGCCAACAATTATGCCTTTGCCGATTCAGCAGCTAAATATGCTGATCTGGCTATGACAACAAATGACGATAATGCTTACGTAAAAACAGCAGGAGGTTTGCTGAGCGCTACCAATAATTATTATGGTCCTTTCCGTGCCAATATGGGGGCGTACAGACAGTGTTCCTATATAGCCGATCTGATGAGTGGCCGTAACACTACTGCCTTCAATGGGGTAAGTGATCCCAGGAGCTGGTATATGCTTCGTGAGAACAAGTCCGGCAACTTTATGGGCTTTTTACCCTGGAGAGGTGGCAAAACCCCCGGGTTGAATTCGAGCACATATCCTTTTAACTTCTGGGGACATGCTACCTACAATTCAACCGCAGCGCCAACAACAGATACCAGCCGTTACCTGTGGCAAAATACCAGCCCCTGGCCTATGATGACGGCATCTGAAATGCAGTTTACAAAAGCGGAAGCATTATACAGAAAGGGTGATAATGCAGGTGCATTGGCTGCTTATAAAAATGCCATCAGTCTTAATTTCGACATGTTAACTACTACTTATCCGCAACATATTCCGGTAGCCAATGCAATTACACCGGCTGTTAAAGACGCTTATTTGAATAATCCGGCTGTAGTGCCCGTTTTAGCAAAAGATCTTACGCTCACTCAAATTATGCTGCAAAAATACATTGCCTTGTATGTTTGGGGAACGCACCAGACATGGATCGACATGCGTAAATTTCATTATACCGATATTGACCCGGCAACAGGCAAGCAGGTGTATGCTGATTTTACACCGCCTTCAGGAGGTGATCTCTATCCTGACAATGGTGGCAAGCTGGTATACAGGGTGCGGCCTCGCTTCAACTCGGAATACGTTTGGAATATTCTTGAATTGCAGAGAATCGGTGCCACCAATTTAGATTACCACACACTTGAAATGTGGTTCAGCCAACCTTAAGCATTAAAAAAAAGAAAATGAAAAAAATTTTTATAAATACATTGGCCTTCGTTGCTATACTTTTCGCTTGCACGGGTTGCGAGAAAAAAACAGAAAGGGTTGCCGATTTCGCGCCTCCTGGTTCTGACCAGGCTTTTTTAAAGGTTAACTATGCATCGGCTTATCAGAAAAGTTCTTCTGTACAATTAAAGATCAATGACATTCGGGTAAGTAATCCTTTTACTTACGCATATCCTTTTCCGGGAGGTGGATTGAATACACAGGGTTCCAGTGACCCGACTTATTTTGCAGTTGCTCCAGGCAAGGTAGGAATTTCAATTTCGTATCCCAAGTTGAATTCAAATGTGGACTCGCTTGTTCTTTACTCGGGTACTGTAAACCTTGAAGCGAATAAGCATTACACTTTTCATATTGCGGATACAGCAGCGAATACGCAGGGCATACTGATGAATGAAGACTTTGTTGCTCCTGATGCGGATGGCTCAAAGTACAGGTTCGTCAACCTTATGCCGAACCTTCCTGCACTTGATCTTTATTTTGGATCCACACTTGTTGCAGCCAATGTTCCTTACAAAGGAAGCAGTCCTTACTTTACGTTGCTGAGGACAACAACTCCGTCACAGTGGGCCATCCGACCAGCAGGTGCGGCGGCCACCAGCACACCCCTTACCACTTATACGGTTGCACCCGCTACTTACAGTATTCCTTACCAGAGAGAGCTAACCGTTTTTGCGCGTGGCTACAGTACTATTACCGGAACTACCGATGTGCGCAGGGCACAGATCTCACTGTATTACGTCCGTTGATAAATGATTGCATAAATAAAAGGCTGCTCTGCGGAGCAGCCTTTTATATTATCCGAAAAAGAGATAGCACAGTAAAATGGAAGTGAGGATGCCAACAAGATCAGCAAGCAGCATGGCACCTACAGCATAGCGGGTATCTTTTACATTAACAGCGCCAAAATAAACAGCGATCACATAAAATGTGGTATCCGATGAACCTTGCAGGATACTCGAAAGTCTGCCTGCAAATGAATCTGCACCGTGAGCCTTCATTGTATCTACCATCATTCCTCGCGCACCACTTCCGCTCAGTGGCCTGATGAGCGCCGTTGGCAATCCGTCAACAAACCTCGTATCGGTTCCTAGTGCAGCAAACATGTTTTTCATACCGGCGATCACG
>NZ_JBJMLX010000001.1:0-26078 GCF_045805085.1 Niastella sp. | reverse complement strand
CCGGGACCGTTTCACGATAATATTAACATTATGACTTTCGACCTAAATAATCTACTAAGAGAAAATATAAAAAAGCTGGTGCCCTATTCTTCTGCACGGGATGAATTTAAAGGCGAGGCCAGTACCTTTCTCGACGCTAATGAAAACAGTTTCGGATCGCCGCTTACCAAATGGTATAACCGGTATCCCGATCCGTTGCAGATAAAAGTAAAAGAAAAATTATCCTCCATAAAGGGTGTTCCCGTTGAGAACATTTTCCTGGGCAATGGCAGTGACGAATGCATTGACGTACTGATGCGCGCCTTTTGCGAACCCGGAAAAGATAATATCCTTATTTGTCCGCCCACGTATGGCATGTACCAGGTAAGCGCGAACATCAATGACGTGGATATAAAGAAGGCGCCGCTTACACCTGCCTTTCAGTTAAATCTGCCGGCTATTGAAGAGGCCATCGACGACAATACCAAGATCATCTTTTTATGTTCGCCCAATAACCCAACCGGCAACTCATTAGACCGCGATGACATAGAGGTTATTTTAAATAATTACTCCGGCATTGTAGTGATAGATGAAGCTTATATTAACTTTTCCCGGTTCCGCTCCTTTACCCAGGAATTGGCCGACTATCCCAACCTGGTGATCCTGCAAACCCTGTCAAAAGCCTGGGGACTGGCCGCCCTGCGCGTGGGTATGGCATTTGCATCAGAGGAGATCATTCATGTGATGAATAAGATCAAGCCACCTTATAATATCAACCAGGCTTCGCAGGAGCTGACCCTGCAGGCGCTGGAAGAAGTGGGTCAGGTGAATGATATGATCAAGGAAATTGTTGCCCAGCGCGATCTGCTGGCCAAAGACCTGTTAACAATCCCTTCGGTTCAAAAGATATACCCTTCAGATGCCAACTTTTTGCTGGTACAGGTAACAAATCCTAAAGCCATATACAACTATTTGCTGGAAAAAGGCATCGTTGTACGCGACCGCAGCAGTGTAGAGCTGTGCGCGGGTTGTTTACGTATTACGGTGGGTACGCCTTCGGAAAACGTTTCCGTAGTTAATGCCATGAAAAACTGGAAACCAGCCTGATAATAGGTTGCTAAATCAGTAATTTTAGAACCCGCTTTACAAAAAGCGCTTTAAATACTCCATTATGAAAAAAATCTTGTTCCTGGCATGTACAGTAGTTTTTGCAGCTGCTGCATTTGGCAGTGATTCTACCAGGGTGAAATCATCTTCTACAGGCACTGTTAAAAGAGACGAAGCGCCTATTACCTTACCCCAGGGTTTTAAATCTGTTGTAGTAACCTCCGGACTGGGAAAAGCCCGGCACCTGACCGTTGCTGCAAATGGTGATATTTTCGTTAAGCTCGAAAAGTTAAAAGACGGCAAAGGCATTTTAAAACTCCACGATGCCAATGGCGATGGCAAAGCTGATGAAATAACCGGCTTTGGCAATTATACCGGTACAGGTATAGCCATCAAGAACGGCTATCTGTATGCCTCAAACGATAACGATGTGTTTCGTTACAAGATCGACGAAAAGACCGGCAAGGTTGACACAGCTTCTGAACAAAAGATAGTAACCGGCCTGTTGGCGCAAAACCAGCACAATACCAAATCACTGACCCTGGATAACGACGGCAACATTTATGTGAACATCGGCGCACCCACCAACTGCTGCCAGGTGCAGGACCGCGTAAAAGGTTCACCCGGACAAGACCCCTGCCCCATTCTTGAAAAAGCAGGCGGTATCTGGCAGTTCAAAGCCGATAAGCTCAACCAATCATACGCAGAAGGCGTACGCTATGCTACCGGTTTGCGCAACGTAATGGGCCTTGACTGGAATACAGAAGTAAATCAACTGTATTGTATGCAACATGGCCGCGATCAGTTGTTCCAGTTCTTCCCTGAACTGTTCAATCAAAAACAAGGTGCAGAAAATCCGGCTGAAGAAATGTTCCGCCTGACCAAAGGCGCAGATTGCGGCTGGCCTTATTGCTATTATGACAACGATAAACAACAAAAACTGCTGTGTCCTGAATATGGCGGCGATCGTAAAAAAGTTGATCGTTGTGCAGATAAAACAAAATCAATAGTTCAGTTCCCTGGTCACTTAGCGCCCAACGCTTTATTATTCTATACCGGCAATCAATTCCCTGCCAAATACAAGAACGGCGCGTTTGTCGCATTCCATGGTTCCTGGAACCGTGCCCCCGAACCACAAGCTGGTTTCTTTGTAGTGTTTGTGCCTTTCAAGGATGGCATGCCTTCCGGCAAATGGGAAGTATTTGCTGACGGCTTTTCCCAACTTCCAAAAGATGCTACAACCGGAAGAGCGAAATACCGCCCCACTGGTCTGGCACAAGGCCCCGATGGTTCCTTATATGTTTCTGATGACAACAATGGTACTATCTGGAAAGTGAGCTACAGCAAATAATTAAAACTTAAAAAGAACTTAGTTAATCATGCATATAAAAAAAGTAATGCTTGCCCTGTTGGTATTGGTTATCGCTTCTGCATTCGTAGCGCAGCAAACAAAACCACAACCAGGTGGTTTAAAAGCCGCTTTAACGCGTGGTAAAGCAGTGTACGAAGCTACCTGCCTGGCCTGTCATCAACCCGATGGTTTAGGTGTACAGAACATGAACCCGCCATTGGCAAAAACCAAATGGGTGTTAGGCGATAAAAAGGCGTTGATCAAGATCGTGCTGAAAGGCTTGCAGGGTGGTGAAATTGATATCGACGGCGATAAATTCCACAATCCCATGCCGCCGCAGGAATCTACTTTATCAGATCAGGAAATTGCAGATGTATTGACTTACATTCGCAACAACTTTGGCAACAAAGCCAGCCTGGTGGCAGTTGGTGAAGTAAAAGCCATGCGGGCCAGGCTGAAATAATAGTGAACTTTTAAAATATTGTTTTGAAACGCATTCTATTCATCGATCGCGACGGCACCTTAATAAACGAAGCGCCCCCTACTTATCAGTTAGATAGTTTTGATAAACTGACCTTTTACCCGCACATGTTCGAATACATGGGCCGCATAGCCCGCGAGATGGACTATGAACTGGTAATGGTCACCAACCAGGACGGCCTGGGTACTAATGCGTTTCCGGAAGATACCTTCTGGCCCCTGCACAACCTGGTTATGAAAAGCCTCGAAGGCGAAGGCATTCATTTCAGCGCCGTACATATTGACCGGTCTTTTCCTCATGACAATGCGCCCACGCGTAAACCGGGTACAGGCATGCTTACGCAATACCTGAATAATGAGGAGTACGACATCGCTAATTCATATGTTATCGGCGATCGCATCACCGATGTACAGCTGGCTAAAAACCTGGGCTGTAAAGCCATTTGGTTGAACCAGGACCCCAACCTGGGCGCCGGTGAAATCCAGGATAAAATAGCGGAACTGCGTCCCGTTATTGCATTGGAAAGCACACACTGGAGCACTATTTACGAATACCTGAAGCTGGGCCTGCGCCGCGTGATCCACGAACGCAATACCAACGAAACGCAGATAAAAATAGAACTGAATGTAGATGGCAGGGGCAAGGGCGCTATTTATACCGGTCTTGGTTTTTTTGATCATATGCTCGATCAGATCGCCCGTCATGGTAAAATGGACCTTACCATTCGTGCTAACGGTGACCTGCACATCGATGAACACCATACCATAGAAGATACCGGTATTGCATTGGGCGAAGCATTTGCCCAGGCGCTGGCCGATAAACGCGGTATGGAACGTTATGGATTTGCTTTACCTATGGATGAAGCGGATGCCAAAGTGCTCATTGATTTTGGCGGTCGTAACTGGATCGTTTGGAATGCGGAATTTAAAAGAGAACGCATTGGTGAAATGCCAACAGAAATGTTCTTTCACTTTTTTAAATCGTTCTCCGATGCAGCCCGTTGCAATCTGAACATCGAATGCCACGGTGATAATGAACATCATAAAATAGAAGCCATCTTTAAAGCATTTGCAAAAGCGATAAGGATGGCGGTGAAGAGAGATCCGCTTAGCAACTATCTTCCTTCTACTAAAGGGGTTCTTTAGTTATTGGGTTCGTAGGTTATTAGGTTTACGAACTTAATAACCTACGAACTTTCCCTTTGGATCACTCAGGCAACACAGAACGTTTTTCATTCTTCCTTCTCCCAATTACCCCAGCTATACCTAAACTATAATAGAAATGTTCACTCACAGTTTCGGTCACTGCTATGCGGTATTGAGCATTGAACATAAAATAGGCTTCATTAAATAAATTCACCTGAAAGCCGGTACCGGTGGGAATAAAGGCGCCCCAATAGCTTTTGAATTTCGAGATCCCCGTACCAATTTCCCAAAAGGGGCTTATCCAGTAGCGATTTGAAAACAGCTTTCCTTTCAGGGACACATCGCCTTCCAGCAACAGGTTATCCTGCCCCAGCGTAGCGCCATCCTTTTTTTTATAATCTAAAAAGCTGCCGGTTAATGCAGAAGTGAAATCAAAATGCCTGTTCAACCCGCTGATATAGTTCAACGCCAGTCCGGGCGACATATCCTTTAACTTACCAGATTTTTGAAAATCATTGAAGAAGAAGTAAATACCTAACGTAGGCCGTTGTACATAGTCATCCTGGCTAAAAGCAGGCACCAGTAATGGCAGGATGGCCAGCAGAAATCCCACGTTTTTTTTCATAACCGGTTTGGTTTGGAGAACCGTACCGGACAAAAATAACAGGTGGCTGCAAACTGGAGAAATTAATTATTACCAGCGATCTCTTCATCGTCGGGTTTGTTCTTACCCAGGTACTCGATCTTCACTTTCGTTAATCCATGGCCGGTATAACCCAGGGCAAGGGCAGCGGCCTTGCTCATATCAATAAGCCGGGGATTCGATGGGTGCATGCGGTCGTTGACCTTGACCATCACACTTTTCTTATTTCTGAGGTTGGTAACTTTTATCCAGCAATTGAGCGGGAGGGTATTGCAGGCGGCGGTAAGCTTTTTCTGGGTGAATACCACATCGGTGCAGGTACGTTGACCTTCAAATTTATCGGCATAGAAACTGGCCACACCAAATTGAGTTACAGGCACATTTCGTTGTTTATTCAATGCAATGCTGTCAATCTTCATCTGCGCTTTTGACGCAAAAAAAGAGAACATCAGGGCTATTACAACCAATACATTCTTCATAGTCTTAGAGTTTTTAAAGGGTCTTACTATCAAAATACCGTTGGCATAAGGTCCTGTCTTCCCCGTACACATCGTTATAAAACCTAATACCTCCGTTCTTCTCCTCACAGGTAAAATACCTGATAAAAATGGGCACTCTGGTAAAACCGGTCACATAATGCTTTTCCCTTCTGCCTATCCAGCTCCGCAGGGTATCGGGCGGAAAACGGAGGGTGTCATTTCTAACCAAAAAATCGGCCAATTTCATGAAATCCTTAATTCTTACACAACCATGACTCAATGCGCGGTTCTCTTTCGAGAAAAGCCAGCGGGCATTGGTATCGTGCAAATAAACGTCGTACTTATTGGCGAAATTGAACTTCAACACACCCAATGAGTTATCGTCACCCTGCCGTTGCTTTATCAGGAAAGGGAAGTAATTTTTGTTATATTTTCCCCAATTCAGGCTATCCGGGTTCAGCACGTTATCATTGTTGTCGACCACCATCAGATTCTGTTTATTCAAATACCCCGATGGGTTGGCCTTGATCCTGGGTAACATTTCCTTGAAAATGATACTGTAAGGAACCGTCCATTGCGGGTACGTGATAAAATTCACCACATTAGAAGTCAGCAATGGCGTTCTTGTTTTTGGCTGCCCTACTATAACGTTCGATTCCATCACAATCATATCCGAATCCATGATCTTCATACTATATGCCGGGATGTTCACCCAGATATAAGTAGTTGGCATTGAATCGGGTAATAATTTATACCTATCGAGCGTAATGGCAATTTTCTTAAATTTTTCCCAGTTGTTGTTATTCAGACTGCCTGCCGTGCCGGAATTCAACTTCCCTGTCTCAGGTAAACCCTTGTCACGCTGGTACTTACCTATCACCAACTTCATAGAAGTAGTGTCCATGTAATCATAGGGCGAATTGAGCAGTCCTTCTTCAAACAGCCTTAGTTTCAGATTGTTAATGTAATCCGCAGAAGTTTGGGCCGGATAAGGAATATACGTATAGCGTTTCAGGGTATCTATGGATTGCAGGAAGTTCTTCAACCCGTATTTCAAGGAATCATACCCAGTATGTTTAGGCTCCAGCGAATGCATTAAAACGGCTACATCTTTTGATTGCCAAAGGGTATCGAACAAGTTGAGGTAGCCAGTCACGTTCAGGGTGTCTTTCCGCAGGGTAACGCTGTCGAAGGGCAGACGGCCCTGGTGCAGATCGGCGCACATTCTGAAAAAGGCATCGGTCAGCAACAATTCGCCCCGCGACCATAAGGCGGCATCCTTTTGCGCCAGGGTATCCTGGGTGGTTTGAGCGCGAATGTTCTTTAATACACTATAGTGATAATCAGAAGGGAATAAGCCTAATTCGGTAGCATGGCCAATAAAATCAACCAGGGAGTCGCTCAATGGCAGCCATTTATCCTGACTGCTCCAAACCGGTTCAAAGCTTCTTTTCTGATAAATATCGTTGACGAGGGAATCCTTTGTCAGGTGCATGGAATCGTTCAGTACGCCATTGCTGGCCAAAATAAACTCGAGCGCGGTTTGAAGGTTTCGCTCAATGCTGACATTCAATTCTTTGGGTTGTTCAACAATGTCTTTGGCTTTGGGGGCGGGGGGTTTAGCCGTTCTACCACGTCCATGGCAGGCTGCTAAAAAAAGCGCTACAATTATTATGCTCCAATGCAGGCCTGAGGTAATACCTTTTTTCATGTTAATTGATCCTGGTTATCCGGTATAAAAGTTTAGTATCTTTTCACTTTCCTAACCTGCCTTTAAACCGGCCACAATGTTATACAAAATAGTGCTTAAGCGTGGTATTTACCTAATGCTGCTTTCGATTTTTTTCCACGTGACCGCCTGCCTGGCGCAAACAACAAGTGTTAGTAAATATGGGGTGCCGGTTATTAACAAATTAGCTGACTATCAATTAACTGTAAGCAATGATTCTGCCAAAAAAATGGTGGAATTGCTAAAACTAATACCCAATATTGTATATGATCTGCGGTATGCCACCACCAATAATTTTACCCATTTACAACTATACGTTCCGGCTACTCACCACACCTTTCTGCGGTTACCTGCCGCCCGGGCGCTGGCGGCGGTTCAAAAAGAATTGAATGCCCGGGGATATGGCCTCAAGATATTTGATGCCTACCGGCCTTACGATGTTACGGTAAAATTCTGGGAATTAATTAAGGATGAACGGTATGTGGCTAACCCGACAAAAGGGTCCGGACATAATCGTGGACTGGCGGTTGATCTTACCATCGTTGAGTTAAAAAGCCATCGGGAGCTGGATATGGGCACCGGCTTCGATAATTTCAGCGATACGGCCCATCAGGATTTTACTGCTTTACCAATCAACGTACAGGAACATCGCAAGCTGTTAACGGCTGTAATGGAGAAACACGGATTTACTAAACTTGATACAGAGTGGTGGCATTTCTTTTGGAACAATGACCGGGGATATGAAGTATTGGATATTCCGTTTAATGAGTTGCTTAAGTGATAAGCATCGGCAGTCGTGAATCGGCCATGCTGAATCGTGAAACGGCAAACGTGAAACGTGAAATGACTCGCGATAGGGCAAAATTCCTCACTCTTTTTATCACCGCCCCTTTATCAACACTATCAACTTCATCAACTCTATCAACCTTTTCCTTCTTACCGAAAACGCCTCACTTTAATCCCTTGTTAACTCGTCAACTGGTTAACTGGTCAACTGATCAACTTACCTAAATTTCTCAGTTTTTTCATCCCCGGTAACATCTCCCCCACTCCTAACTTGAATTTGAAGATTAGAGATCCACTCAGCACAACCCTTTTGGTATAGGAATTCATTCACCTGGTGAATCACTTTCATCACATCATCGTAGGTACCCTCTAAGATAGTCGCAAAGGGCGTTACTTCATGTTTGATGCCGGATTGTTGAATGATGGCAATGGCATCATCGACCCACAAGTAAGGATGTTTATCCTGTACGATGGGCATTATTTGAATAGAAGCGTTTATCGTATACTGATGCATTGACTACTGGTTTGATTCGGGAATGGTGGGCGGGACCAGTCTGTATAATTTTTGTTCCATCAACATCAGATCAACCAGTACCATGGCGGTTACTGCTTCCAGCACCACCGGCACACGCAAGGCAATACACAGGTCGTGACGGCCTTTTACAGAAAATGTATCCACTTCCCCGGTTTTCCAGTTCAGTGTATCCTGTTCTTTTGGAGTAGAAGCGGTTGGTTTTATGGCGATGCGGAATACCAGTTCATTGCCATTGGTAATGCCACCCACTATACCACCGGCATGGTTGGTGCGGGTAATACCGTTTGAATCTATAATAGCATCATTGTGTTCCAGTCCAAACATGCGGGCCGCAGCAAAACCAGTCCCGAATTCAATACCGCGAACCGCAGGGATCGCAAATACGGCATGACTGATCAATGATTCTACTGAATCGAAAAATGGCTCACCCAGTCGCATGGGCACTTTAGCACGGCATTCAACAATACCACCGATGGAGTCTTTGGCATCGATAGCCTTTTGTAATCCTTTCTCCAGGTCCTTTTCACCACCTATCTCCAGGATATTAGCGGCAACAGTGATATTCTCATATTGCAGTAATTTTTTGGCAATTACACCTACCGCTACGAGACATACGGTTAACCGGCCGCTGAAATGTCCACCACCCCGATAATCTTCATAGCCGCCAAATTTGTCGTGGGCTACAAAATCGGCATGGCTGGGACGAGGAAAATCGCGCAACTTTTCATAATCGCCTGAACGCGTATTCTTGTTCTCAAAAATGATAGTGATGGGAGCGCCGGTTGTTTTATTGTTGAACAATCCGCTTTTAAAAATAGGCAGATCGTCTTCTTTACGGGGTGTGGTGCCTTTTTGGGTTCCACCTTTACGACGCTCGATATCTACCAGGAAATCTTCAACGGTTAATGGCAACCCCGCAGGGCAACCATCAATATTCACGCCCACACTTTCTCCATGCGATTCACCAAATATGGTCACTTTGAATATGCGTCCGAAGCTGTTCATGTATTGTCTATATTGAAAATATCGTTACGATTAATGCAATTGTGGCTTTGACTTGCCGCCCGGCAAACGGCAAACGTGAAATAGCTCGCGAGAGTTGAAATTAATCACGACCTTGCATCGCCGGCATTTTCTCTGCCTTCTGCCTTTTAAGCTTTCTGCTTTGAGCTATCTTCTTTCCTCACCTGAGCTCCTAATTGCTCAATATGCTCATAAAAATCAGGATACGATTTATTGATCGCCTGTGCTTCGCTGATAACGGTTTCGCCGCTTGCTTTTAAAGCTGCTACGGCGCAAGCCATAGCAATGCGGTGATCGTGGTGCGAATGCACGGCCGCGCCTTTTAATCCATTGCCTCCTTTTATCAGCATCAGGTTATCCTGCAGTTCTATTTCAACACCCATTTTACCAAACTCTTCCTGCAGCGTGAGCGCCCGGTTGCTTTCTTTATGAGTAAGCCGGGTTACGCCTTCTATGACTGTAGTGCCTTTGCAATAAGCAGCCAATGCCACTAATGGTGGAAACAGATCTGGACATTCAGTTGCATCGAATTGGAAAGCTTTTAAAGCAGCAGGTCCAATTTCGATCTGTTCTGACTGAATAGACATTTTGGCGCCACAAGCCTGTAAGGCCTGCAATACCGCTCGATCGGCCTGGGTTGATTGTACATCCAATCCTTTGACAACAATGTCACCGGCAATTGCGCCAGTCACGAGCAAAAAGGCAGCGCCACTCCAGTCGCCTTCTACCGTATAAGTTATAGTTGAAGCTGATGGTTTGGTAGTTCCGGTAAAATGGAACTGTTCATAATTCCGGTTCTCTACTTCCCAGCCAAACTGCTTCATTACCGTTAAGGTAAGATCGATGTAGGGTTTGCTTTTCAGATTGTCAACCGTAATGGTAACATCCTTTGCGTTGGAAGCTGCATAACCAAACAATAAGCCGGTCAGGAATTGCGAGCTCAACGACCCATCGATCGTAATATTTTTTGGTTGCAGGGGACCTCTCACCTGCAAGGGTAATTTGCCTTCTTTTGAAATGATCTCCACACCTAGTTGCGGCAATACTTCATCAAAGAAATCCATGGGGCGGGTTACCAGGCTGCCTTCCCCGTTGATGGTAATGCGCTTATTGCTTAAGGAAATGATGGGAGTGAACATGCGAATGCCCAATCCACTCTCGCCACAATTCACGGCATCACAATCGGGGCTTACACCACCGCCGGTGATCTGTAAAGAACCGTCGCTTAGTTGCTGCACCACAGCGCCCATGTCCTGAATAACACCCAGGGCCGATTTATCGTCGTTTGAATGACCAGGATTGCGAATAATAGTGATTCCTTTGAAGAGTAAGGACGCGGCACAACCCCGTTGCATATAGCTTTTGGAAGCCGGCGCCTGGATGGAACCTTTTATTTCTGATGGTTGAATCGTTACTACCATAGTTGATAAGTTGACGAGTTGCAAGGGTGGGCCATCCGCCAGCTGGCGGATGACTCACCCTGTTAACTAAAGTTCATTAACAATCTTCTCTAACTGTGTCATCGGAATAGCCTTAACTACACCCCTACCTATTTTTTCCAGCAACACATAATTCATATCTTTTTGCTCGCGCTTTTTATCCATCTTCAACACCTCAAATGCTTTGGGTTTATCGAAATTGGCCAGCGTGGGCAATCCATATTGGTCAAGCACTTCGATCACGCGCTCACTGTCTTTAAATTTCACCAGCTTTTCCGAGATCTGGCAGGCAGCTGTCATGCCAATACTGATGGCCTGACCATGACTGAGCTCATACATATTTTCAATAGCATGTCCCAGGGTATGGCCAAAGTTCAGCAGGCGACGTTCGCCTTTTTCAAACTCATCGGCCTGTACTACAGTTGATTTTATCTCTGCATTGCGGCGAATGAGTTTGGCCAATGCCGGTTTATTTTTCTGGTAATAAGTGAGTTTGTTCTTTTCGAGCTCTTTGAACAACGGCAGGTCTTTTATACAACCATGCTTGATGATCTCTGCAAAGCCATTTATCCATTCCTGTTTAGGCAGCGATTTTAAAAAGCTATAGTCATATAATAAAAACTGCGGCTGGCGAATAGTGCCTACCAGGTTTTTATAAATGCCTACATCGATGCCGTTCTTTCCACCAATAGAAGCATCTACCATGGCCAGGATGGAGGTGGGCACAAAACCACATTTTATGCCTCGCATGTACACCGCAGCTACATAACCGGTAATGTCGGTAACAACGCCACCGCCAATACCTATGAGCCAGGTGCTGCGATCGGCTTTGAATTCTATCAGTTGTTCAATGATAGAATCAACCGTGGCCTGCACTTTATATTCTTCACCCGGCTTCAGGGTAATACAGTTCCAACCCTTGAGCTTTCTTTTATGAGCCTGAAAAACATGTTCATCAGTGACCAGCACCGCGTGCTCCCGACCGACCATTTTTTCCAGTTGGGAAAAGTCGGCATCGAAGTAATAATTCACGGTGGCGGATGAAAACCGGTAACTTTTTGTTTGCATACAAGCTAATCAAATCTGAATTTTCTGAAACACTTCCAGCTCACTGTCCAGCGTCTTCGTTTTATGATGTTCTTCCTGTTTTTCAAGATACTCCAACACCTGTTTTATTCCACTGGGACTCACACTCAAAGCAGCGAACCCTTCTTCCCACTCAAAATGGCTCTTGATGAAGTTGCCTTCATTGATCCAGGCTTCGGAATCGGTACGGATGCTTTTCATGATCTGCGCCAGGTTTTGCGTTGGCATCATTTGCACCACGGCATGCATATGGTCATCCGTGCCGTTCACCGACAGTACGTTGATCCCATTTTCTGTAGCATGCTTTTTTATGTGGGCAAATAAAACAGTACGAACAGGCTTGGTCAACAAAGGCTCTTTGTTCTTTATACAAGTGATTACATGAATGAACAAATACACTTTGCTGGTTGGGCTATTCATTGAAGTCTTTTTTTGCAGATTCCCGAATCGCAAATGGTCAATCGCCAATGGTCAATGGAGCTCTCAATTTTAAGTTTCCCGATTAATCCGAAATCTCTGAATTGGCGAGTTATTCACCATTCACCATTGACCATTCACCCTTACGAGTTCATGATCTTATTCTGGTGGTTAATGCTCTCCATGTGTACAGCATCAAAATATTTGGTGATAAACTCTTTGCTGAGGTTCAGCTTTTCACCTTTTTGAAATGCTCTTTCCAGGATCTCGTTCCAACGGTTGGTTTGCAGAATGGTGATGTTGTTGTTCTTTTTGTACTCACCAATTTTTTCTGCCACTTTCATCCGCTGACCCAGGATCTGCATCAGTTCATCATCGAGGTGATTGATCTGCTGACGCAATTTTTCTAATGCGGCGTGATATTCTTCGGAGTTTACATCTTCTCTGCGCCATTGGATCGAACTGATCATTTCGCCCAGTTTTTCTGGTGTGATCTGTTGCTTGGCATCGCTCCATGCTTTATCAGGATCGATATGGCTTTCGATGATCAAACCGTCCATATCCAGGTCAATAGCCTTTTGAGCTACATCGAGCAGGATATCGCGGCGACCGCTAATATGTGAAGGATCGTTGATCATTAATAACTCCGGATTGCGGCGTTTCATTTCGATAGCCAGGTGCCACATGGGCGCATTCCGGTATTCTGTATTACCATAAGAACTAAATCCGCGATGGATCAAACCTATTTGTTTAATACCTGCTTTGGCTACACGCTCAACAGCGCCAGTCCACAATTCCAGATCAGGATTGATAGGGTTTTTGATCAACACGGGTACATCAACACCACGTAAAGCATCTGCTACTTCCTGTACGCTGAAAGGGTTCACCGTTGTACGGGCGCCAATCCATAATACATCCACTTCAAAGGTCAACGCATCTTCTACCTGTTTTGCAGTAGCTACTTCTACTGTTACGGGTAAACCGGTGATCTTTTTAGCCTGTTGCATCCAGGGTAAGCCTTTGGTTCCAATACCTTCAAAACTACCAGGACGGGTACGTGGTTTCCAGATACCGGCACGCAGCATATCTACCTTTCCGGTTTTTGCCAAACGGGTAGCGGTTTCCAGCACCTGCTCTTCTGTTTCGGCACTGCAAGGTCCACTGATAATGATCGGGCGCTTCTTCCATATCTGTTGCACGGTCTCTCTCATGGTTGTCGATGTTTGTTCCATATTATGTTAATTTGAAAATTAGCAAATTTGAAAATGTGAAAATGGGTTGCCGGTCTTCCGGAGGCTCGCCGCTTTGGTATTTTCAAATTTGCTCATTCTCAAATTTTTATTTACCTGCGGCTATCAGCCTCATTCATCCTGATCCGTCGGCCCTTGTAATTTTTACCATCAATAGACCGGATCATCTGACTCGCAACGCGTTTGTCAATTTCGATCCAGCTATTCATTTCTTTCATATCTATTCTACCGAGCACCTCTTTTTGCAGTTCGCTCATATCTAAAATGAACTGCAGGAAACTGGCTTTATAAAAACCATCTTTTGTACCCAGGTTCACAAATAACTTGGTATAGTCACCACCACCACCGCCGCCGAATTTCCGTGCTCTGGTATCGGTGAATTGTCTTCTGTCACCACCACCACCATCTTTCCGCACCATTATGCGTTCGCCACTTGTGCGTTCACCACGACGTTGTTCACGTACGTTCAGGTCTTCGGCGTTCTCATAATATTTCAAAAAGCGGTCGAACTCCAGCGCTGCTACGCGTTTCAGGATCTCTTCCTTGCTCATTTCGGCGAACTTCTCTTCAAGCATGGGCACATACGCTTCGTAATCGCCCTGGTTCACCTCCAACTGCAACAGTTTATCCATAAAGTGATAGAACTGTTTGCGGCAAACATCTTTGCCTGTGGGGATCTCGAGTTTGTGGAAAGGCACCTGTACAATGGTTTGTATCTGCCGCATTTTTCCCAGCTCGCGCACATGCACGATAGACATACATACCCCGGTTTTACCGGCCCGGCCGGTTCTGCCGCTTCTATGGGTGTACACTTCCACATCATCGGGTAACTCGTAGTTGATAACGTGGGTGATACCCTGTACGTCGATACCGCGGGCGGCCACATCCGTTGCTATTAAGAGCTGTAAGGTCTTTTCACGAAAATCGCCCATCACCTTATCGCGTTGCTGCTGCGTTAAATCGCCATGCAGCGCATCAATGTCGTATCCTTCGCGGGTTAACTTTTCGGCAATATCCTGGGCATCGGCTTTTGTACGCGTAAAAATGATGCCGTAAATGCCCGGGTTAAAATCAATCAACCGTTTCAGGGCTTCGTACCGGTGCTGGGCACTGGTAATGTAGTACTGGTGGTCGATGTTCTTGTTGGCAGAATTCATTTTACCCACTGTCACTTCAATCGGGTCCTTCATATACCGTTTGCTTACCCGGCGAATTTCGGGTGGCATGGTAGCGCTGAACAACCAGGTGGCTTCACGTTTGGGGGTGTTCTTCAAAATGAATTCAATATCATCCTGGAAGCCCATGTTCAACATTTCATCGGCTTCATCCAGAATAACGTAATGGATCTGTTCCAGGTCAATTGCCTTGCGTTCTATTAAATCGATCAACCGGCCTGGTGTGGCTACAACGATCTGTACACCTCTTCTCAGCTCGCGGATCTGCTGGCCTATTGGGGCGCCGCCGTATACCGCCGCCACAAACATACCGGGTATAAACTTTTTGAACCCTTCTACTTCGTTCACGATCTGCATGCACAATTCCCTTGTTGGACAAACCACTAATGCCTGGGGATGTTTCAACTGCTCATTCACCAAATGCAACAGGGGTAGCCCAAATGCAGCCGTTTTACCTGTACCCGTTTGTGCCAAACCCACCAGGTCTTTTGTTCCGCTCAGTAAAACAGGAATAGCCTGCTCCTGTATCGGGGTGGGATTAACATATCCTAAAGCATTGGTAGCCTGTATCAGCCGTTCATCTAAACCCAATGCATCAAATGTAATCATAGTCAGAAAATTTGGCGCAAAGGTACTGTTATTATGGCCGTTGACCTAATTAATCCTTATCAAAGAACAAATGTCCGCCCACCGGACTTTTTAACGATTATTTTTACTTATTTCAGTATCCTTTTTATCTTATTCGCCTGCTCGATAAGCTCTAATAAATAGTCATAATTTTCCTTTTCCAAACAGGCTTTGAACTTGCGCAACTGGCTTATGTGTTCGTTCAATACATCCAGCACATGCTCGCGGTTTTGTTTGAAAATAGGCACCCACATCGCGGGGTTACTTTTTGCCAGCCGCACCGTACTTTCAAAACCACCACCGGCCAGGTCAAAAATGGTACCTTCTTCTTTCTCCTTTTCCAGTACCGTATTGGCCAGGGCAAAGGAGGTGATGTGGGAAATATGGCTGATGTAGGCCGTATGCATATCGTGGCTGTCAGCATCCATGTATACCAGGTGCATGCCTAACTGACGATACACTTCTTCAATGGCTGCAACCGCCGCTGGGTCACTTTTTTCCTTTTCACAGATCACACAGCTGCGGCCGGCAAAGGCATTGCGAACCGCAGCTTCGGGACCGCTGTACTCCGTTCCCCACATTGGGTGGGTGGCTACAAACCGGTGGCGCATGGGATGGTTGGCCAGCGCCGCACACAAGGCATGTTTGGTACTGCCGGCATCGGCCACAATTTGTTTATCGGTTATCATATCCATCACCTGTTGCATTACGCCGATGGTAGCGTCAACCGGTATGGCTACGTAAATAAGATCAGCCTGCTTTACCGCTTCTTCCAATGGCAATGCTTCGTCTATTAAACCCAGCTCTATGGCTTTTTGGGCGCTTGATTCCGTACGGCTTACCCCGATCACTTTTTTAACCAGTGCCCGCTCTTTTAAAGCCAGGCTAAAGGAACCGCCGATTAAGCCTACCCCAACTATGGTAACGGTGTTGAACATGGTTTAGTTAACTTTTAATGCTGGTTTAAATGCTTTTATCCGTTGAATGCTTTCTGCAAATCTTTCTTCTGTACTGCACAGGCTTACCCGTATATACCCATCGCCGGCTTTACCAAAAATGCCGCCGGGTGTTATGAATACCCCGGTATTGTACAATACTTCATCGCTCAGTTCGTAACCGGTTTTATAAGCAGATGGGATCTTTGCCCATACAAACATGCCTGCCTGGTTTTTATCATACACACATTGCAACAGATCGAGCAGCTCAAATACTTTTTCCCGACGCTTTTTGTAAATAGCATTCACTTCATCGTACCAGCTTTTGGGCAATTGTAACGCTTTGGCGGCCGCTAATTGCGCCGGCAGGAACATGCCGCTGTCCATATTGCTTTTGAACCGCAACACTTCGTCAATGCGATCTTTGGCGCCTATCAGGGTCCCTACCCGCCAGCCGGCCATATTGTGCGATTTACTCAATGAGTTCAGTTCAATAGCCACCTCTTTGGCGCCCGGCACATGCATTAAGCTCGCCGGTTTATCATTGAGGATGAAACTATAAGGGTTATCATGACAAATAAGAATATTATGCTTCTTTCCAAACGCCACGATCTTTTCGAACAGACTGGCCGAAGGCAGCTGTCCTGTAGGCATTTGGGGATAGTTGATCCACATTAGCTTATAGGTACCGCCGGCAGTCACCAGTTTATCCAACGCCTCAAAATCGGGTTCCCAGTTATTGGCTTCGGTTAAATCATAATCTACACATTCGCCACCTGCTAATTTCACGGCGCTTCTATAGGTTGGATAGCCCGGGTTGGGCACCAGTACTTTATCACCGGCATTCAGGTAGGTCATGCAAATGTGCATGATGCCTTCCTTGCTTCCCAACAGGGGTAATATTTCTGTATCAGGGTTCAATTCAACATCATACCATTGCTTATACCAGTCGCTGATGGCTTTGCGTAATGCAGGTGAGCCTTTATAACTTTGATAAGCATGCACATTGGGTTTGGCGCTTTCTTCCTGCAGGGTCTTTATCACATCGGCATGCGGCGGCAGGTCGGGACTGCCAATGCCAAGGTTGATAACGTTCTTACCCTGTTTGTTCAACTCATCTATCTCCCGCAACTTTTGCGAAAAATAATATTCGCCAATACCTTCTAATCTTTTTGATGTTTGCATGTCGTTAGTGTGAGAGGATTAATTGTTTGTTTTACCGTTTTTATACACGCCATATATTCTCAAATCCTGGGTAACTGGTTTTATGCTATCGATCACTGCATTGAACTGGTCAAGGGTATCAAATTCCATATCTGCATAAAAGCTGTATTGAAAGTCGGTACCGGGTATGGGTGAGCTTTGCAGCTTGCTTAAATTAATGCCTGCATCTGCAATGCGGCTAAGCACCCGGGCCAAACTGCCGCGTGAGTGATCGGTATGAAAATTCACGGAGGCTTTATTGGCATCGGCTACTGGTTGTGCTACGTCTGGTGGCACCAGCACCAGGAACCGGGTATAATTATTTTTTAAAGTATGAATGTTGGGGGCAATTACTTCGAGGTTGAAGAGGTCGGCGGCGAGTTTGCTGGCAATGGCGGCTATGTGTTTACTGCGATGCTGCTGAACATGTTTAGCGCTTAGTGCCGTGTCCTCCGTTTCTACCAGCTTCCAGTTGTATTTGTCGAGGTACTCGAGGCACTGCTGAATGGCCATGTGGTGGGAGTGCACTTCGCGGATATCCTCTAACTGCACTCCGGGGTTAACTAACAGTTGTTGTTTTATGGGCAGGTAAACTTCGCCGATGATTTGCAGGGAACTCTTTTGCAGCAGGTTGTAATTGGGAAGAATGCTGCCGGCGATGGAGTTTTCGATAGCCATTAAACCACCGTTGCTTTCTTTTTTGTTACTGGCAATTTTTACTACATCGCGAAAAGTGGCGCAGGGTATCACTTCTACATTTTTTCCGAAGAATTGCCGGGCTGCTACCTGGTGAAAACTGCCTTCATATCCCTGGATAGAAACCTTGATTCCCGTACCCTGCAAGTCATTACTTCCTGGCGTTGCATCGGTGCTCTCCTGTTGTTGTTTTCGGTCGACCATAATTGCGGTGGTTTAAAAAAGACATAAAAAAAGTCCCGGCTTTTTGCCGGGACTCTTTATGTTGATTTTTTTCTTTATTCTTATTTTGTTGTCAACAAAAGCATTCCCGGCCTACTGGTAAAGTAGAAGCTAAAATAAAAGTAAAAGAAACGGTATGCCTTTGTGATAATCATTAGGTCAAAAGTAATAACTAATTACTTATAGACAAACTTTTTTCGAACAAATTTACTGCGCCCAACCTGCCCTTTCGCACCTAAAACCTTTACCAGTGTGGGTTTTCAACGATTTAAAAACCCGGTTTCCAACTAGACTATTCCAATCTTTTCCGTATTTGCTCATCAATTTTCTTAAACAGGTGGAAGGGTTTATAAGTTCGCCAGTTGGGCAGGTCCATCAGTTCGAGGTAGCGGTTAAGCTTGGCCCTTTTGAAATCGTACTGCGTTTGCTCGGGCATGTTCAGCACAACGATCCAGCCATCCTCATCCGTTACTTCTTCAAACCATTCCTGGTAATAGTCCTTATCGCCGCTGTGAAAGTTCAATACGTTCTCGGCAACGAAGATGAACTTGGTAATGCCTTCATAAAAGAATACATCGATCACTTCCCGCTTCAATTCCATAATGTCGTTCTCGATGGCATCATTCCACTCACCTATCAATTCAATGATCGCATACTTCTCTTCGTAGTCGGCCAGTAATACTTTCAGGTACATGGTGCGGGAACCGAAATCGTCCCACTGCGGATGTATCAGGTAATTATAAATAGCTTGTGTAAATGTAAATTCAGAATACACCCTTCCGAAGAACGGAGATCGCTCATCCTGCTCACTGGTATAAATGTGACGCCAATTATAAAATGGTTCTATTTCATGCATAAATTAAATCAATTGGCAATTGACAATGGGCAATTAACAAAACCTTCCAAAGCACAAACAACCCTACAATTCTTATGCCTTCTCATTGGTCATGAGCGAAGTAGAAGGGTTGCCTATTGTCTATTGCTTAATGCTCCAGTATCCTAAAAAAAAAGAAGGCTGTAGCAATTTACAGCCTTCGCAATGCGGTTTCCAAATATTTTTTATTGTATTATTCAATAAGCAGCTTGTCGGTAAATACCGTTTTTTTACTATTGCTTAACACTTTTATCATATAAGGTCCTTTGGCCAAACCAGTATTGAACAAAACAGGTATACCCTGGATTCCGTTCACTACGGCAATTTGTTGTAACAATATTTTACCATTTAGGTCAAGCAACTGTATGGTATACCGGCCGGATTCCTTACCATTGAAATTTACACTCACCTGGTTGGTAGCAACGGGGTTTGGATATAAGGCAATATTCCCATTGCGTACAATGTCCCGGCTGTTTAATAATGGTACAGTTGGCTTTTCATTCGGGAAAGCCAGGTTGCCATTGGCCAGGTCACTGGCATTGAACACGGTGCCATTGATGCTGATGCGGCTGGCATTCCAGGAATGCATATCCACTTTATAATAACCTTCAGCAGTATTGGCGCTGCTTACAATTAAATTGCCTTCATTATCAACCACGGCGCCGTTGGTAGAGTAAGTGGCAGGCAGACCTTGTATTTCGGCAACCCAGACGGCCACTTTGTTTTGCAGGTTGACTTTATACACGTGGTGGTAGGCTGAAATCACATACAGGTTGCCGGCTGCATCCGCAATCATATCTCCACCCCAGCCTGTTGTTTTTGCGTGTACCGACTTTTCGCCATTGGAGGCATCATCGTGCAACGCACCCAGGTCCGTAATAACGGGTTTGCGGCCGGTAGTAAAACGCATCAGGTGATTGGCATCGTTGCTTAATGCATAGCCATCGCCATCTGCGCCAATAACCATCCGTGTTACATTATTGGCTTCATTGGCTGCATCGGTAACCTGCATAAACGGTTCATTATCGAAGTAAAATATTTTGGGCGTCTTTTCATCCAGGTCAATATAACGCAGCTGGTTCATGAAAAGGGGCGCATAGTATAAGCGGTTATGCCGTTGGTCGTAGGCACAGGCGGCAGCTAAAGAAGCCACCGGCGTGGTAGCATTGGTGGTTACCGTAACACCATTTTGTATAACGGGCTTTAATGCTGCCCCTGTCCGGGCATTATATACCGTGAAGTTGGTTTGTTTGCTGTCGAAGATGGAACGGGTAACCGTACCGGTTGTTAAGTCGATCTGTTTAACATCAGTCCAGTTAAAGTTTCCTTTCTCTGAGCTGGTTATAGCAAAAGCTATTGTTGGTTTTTGTTGAGCGGAAACCTGTACAGTCACCATTAGCATACAGGCTGCAAAAGAAGTGTGTAAAGATCTGTACCTCATAAGTATTAAGTTTAATGATATGTACCTAAAAGTTACAGCTTTTTACGGAGGTAGCAAGGGGGAGTTGATAAGTTGATCAGTTAACCAGTTGATCAGTTGACGAGTTAACATGTTAACACGTTGATAGCGTTGAAAGAGTTGATACAGTTGACAAGTTAATACAATATAAAAGCCCAACCGGTAACCGAGATGGGCTTTTTGCTATATGCTATTTAGTTAGTTATCGCTTTGCCTACTCAGCCTACTGCCTCCTCTTTCATCTCTGCCCTCTGTCTGATTCCAGCGAATCTACCGCTTTTTTTACGCTGCCATATTTCAGCAACAGTTCGCGGGCTTTATCGTAGCTGTTGATGCCTGTTTTTTCCATTACCATTTTGGTGCCCCGGTCAACCAGCTTGCTATTGGTCAATTGCATGTTCACCATTTTATTATCCTCTACACGGCCTATCTGGATCATTACGGCGGTAGAGATCATATTCAGCACCAGCTTTTGCGCGGTACCGCTTTTCATGCGGGTGCTGCCGGTAACAAATTCGGGTCCTACCACTACTTCAACGGGCAGTTCGGCTGCATCGGCCAGGGGAGATCCGGCATTGCAGGTAATACAACCAGTAATAATACCTTTTTTACGGGCTTCGGTAAGTGCACCGATCACGTAAGGGGTGGTGCCACTGGCGGCAATGCCTATCACTACGTCCTTTTCATCGATGGCGTGTTTCATCAAATCGGCCCAGCCCTGTTCCCAGCTGTCTTCAGCCTGTTCTACCGGGCGTTGAATGGCTACATCGCCGCCGGCAATGATGCCGATCACCAGTCCTTGCGGCAACCCATAAGTGGGGGGAATTTCGCTGGCATCCAGGATACCCAGGCGGCCACTGGTTCCGGCGCCAATATAAAAGAGACGGCCACCAGCCAGCATTTTATCTGAAATAGCAGTCACCAGTTTCTCTATTTGAGGGATAGCTCTCTCTACTGCGACTGGCACCTTTTTATCCTCATTGTTCATGTTGATGAGTAACTCATTAATACTCATTTGCTCCAGATGCCGGTAATCGCTCGACTGCTCTGTGATCCTGGTAAATTCTGCTGACATATTTCTGTTGTTCAATGTTTTATTCGGGTTGGGCATAAGGTTGTTTTCATTATTGCACATGGTACCGGATCAGGCCTTCCATAGCGCCTTTGAGGATCTTTCCCTGGTCAAATTCGTAGGAATGGCACAGATCGCTGATTATATCATGAAACGCAAAAGCCACGCCGCCTACAAAATGGATGGGGTTTTTCCAGCTTTCAGAGAGCTTGCACAGATGGGTAAAAAAGAAATCATTCAACCCGTCTTCAATGATGTTTTCGACCATGTAATGCCCCCTGTTCTCCGACAAAAACAGGCAAAAAGTAGCCATGTACCTGTTTGCCAGGGGCTTCCGGTATACATTCTCTAATATCTCAACGGGAGTTGTATTATATCTTGTTTCAAACTTGTAACGCAGCTCTTCATCGAACGTATTGTACAAATAATACTGAAGTACTTTTTTTCCCAGGTAGGCGCCGCTTCCTTCATCGCCCAGAATATACCCAATGCCCGGGGCCTGCTTGGCAATGGTATTACCATCATAATAAACGGCAAAAGAACCCGTGCCCAGGTTACAGGCCAGGCCTTCCTTATGGCCGTTCAGCGCCCTGGCGGCCGCCAGCATATCATCACTTACCTCTATCGTTCCCGCCTTTTCAAAAACAGTGGCCAGTGATTTCCTGACCATTTCTACATTAACCGGATTACGCATACCGGTTCCGTAATAATGTATTTCCTCAATAGCGGCCGATTTTGGCAATTGAGGCAGCAATTCCTGCTGCAATAAAGCCACCGTTTTTTCTTCATTAAAAAAGTACGGACTTATACCCTGGGTAAAAACCGTTTTGGTGCTTTCTTTCGATTCTGCCAGAAACCATTCACATTTAGTGGCCCCACTATCTGCCAGCAGTATTGCCATATTTATATCCGTTTAGTCGTATAATTCCAACCCCTTGCTACACGTTTGTTTACACATATAGCCATCCCGCGAAGGTAAGACGCATAGCTGAAACAACCATGCCGTAAAGACCTCATATACCTTGCATAAAAACGCAACAAGGCCTCGTTTACAGCCCCCAGCCCTACCCCTCATTTGTTTGAAGTGCCGCTTTTATGCGGCCTGTAACCATTCAAAACAAAAAAGCGTTACTTGCAAATTAATTATGAACTTCGCCCAAAATTTTCAGATTTCTATCCCTTGCGGTGCTGTTTCTTTGCTGCTCCGGCAAATTCACTCACAGCCCCAGGTGGGAATTAGGGGTCGAAAAAAGGGATTAACTATTCCCCGGCCTTATTAAAACAAACTATACAATTTCAGATGAAAAGACTTCAAGTATGGATGCCTCTGTTATTTTCTGTAGTATTGATCGCGGGCATGTTCATAGGTTCGGCATTAAGGCAGAATGTCCCCAGTTCGCGGGGCATTTTTAACAGTGGCAAACGTTCGGTATTGCAGGAAGTGATGGACCTGGTTAACCTGAAATATGTTGATAAAGTAAATACCGATACCCTTACCGAAGATGCCATACAGGCAATGCTGGCTCACCTCGACCCCCATTCAGTTTTTATTCCTGCCTCTAACGTGGAAGAAATAAACGAAGACCTTCAGGGGAACTTTGAAGGCATAGGGGTTGAATTCTTCATTATAGACGACACCGTACATGTTACGAACGTTCTCTCCGATGGCCCCAGCGACAAGGCCGGCTTACAGGTTGGCGATAAATTTCTGAAAGTGGGTGACTCAACAGTTACCGGCAAATCCATTACCGGCGATAAAATAAAGAATTTTTTACGGGGCGCGGGCGGCAGCAAGGTACAGGTTACCATTTTGCGTAATGGCAAACAGGTATCAACAGCCATTACCCGTGGCACTATACCCTTGTACTCAGTAGACGCCTCTTATCTGATCGACTCCACTACCGGCTATATACATCTGAATAAATTCGCAGGCACCACCTACGAAGAATTTATGAAAGCCATGGAAACCCTGGAAGCAAAGGGCATGAAAAAACTCATCTTCGACCTGCGGGGTAATGGCGGCGGTATTTTAACCGAAGCCACCGACATCGTTGATGAATTCCTCGACGATGAGCGCCTGATCGTATATACCCAGGGCAATAGATCGGAGAAAATGGAATACCACTGTAAACGCCCGGGTTTGTTTGAAAAAGGCAAACTGGTGTTGCTGGTTGATGAAAGCTCGGCTTCGGCCAGTGAAGTGGTTGCAGGCGCCCTGCAGGACTGGGACCGCGCTACAATTATCGGCCGCCGTACATTTGGTAAGGGCCTGGTACAGGAACAATATGACCTCACCGACGGTTCTGCATTGCGTTTAACCGTTGCCCGTTATTATACCCCCCTTGGCCGTAACATTCAAAAGCCTTATAACAAAGGCCGCGAAGCTTATAATGAAGAACTGGCCCAACGATATATGAATGGTGAGCTGGTGAATGGCGATACCGTTACCCAACACACCGGACCGGCCTTTAAAACCAGGAAGGGCAGAACTGTGTATGGCGGCGGCGGTATTACCCCCGATGTGTTTATTCCTTTCGATACCGCCACCTTCTCTAGCAATGTATATGTGCTGTTCGACAACCAATTGTTCAGCAAATTCATTTATATCTATTATCAGCAGAATAAAGCCTACTTCGATCAGTTTAAGAGCCCCGCGGACTTTGCCCGTCGTTATAACGACACGCGCACGGCCTGGAATAGCCTGGTAGCATATGCCGGCAAAAGTTCAGTAAATGTTCAAAACGTTCCTGACCGCGATAAAGTAGAAGTAGAAAAACGCATCAAAACCTGGCTGGCCCGCCAGATCTGGCGCATGGAAGGTTATTATGAGGTGAGTAATTCAGATGATACAGCGATTACGAGAGCGATGGAGGAAATGAAGAAGTAAGTTGACCAGTTAACCAGTTGATAAGTTGACCAGTAAGTTGATAAAGTTGACGGGGTTGACAAGTTCACACGTTGAAAAGTTAACAAGTTAATACATAATAAAAGCCCACTCCGGTAACAGGAATGGGCTTTTTAGTTTCTATTGACGATCAAGCAATTCCTTTTTCTCAATCCGATAAGATGCGATCAACCCACAACCTCCTCCCATAGCAATAAAGGCAAACCACAAAGCAGGGTTATCATAATCATGTAGCATATATGTAATAATATACGATAACGCCAACCCGGCACCGGCGCCAAACAACAGCAATCCCCATTTCAAATTGGTATAGGGTGCAGGCCGGTTTATCTTGTCTTTGGGGTTCATACCTTTTTCAAGCATCGCCAGGTTTTCGCGACTCATTAAATACCTGATGCCAAAGATCAGGATCAACAATCCTAATGAGGATATCATTAACCAGATTATTGCAAGTACTCCTTTATCCATAGTTTTTATTTTTTAAGTTCTACACAACTATGACTACAGCTGCTGATGGCTGGTTACAGCGCCCGGACACTTTTTTCATAAATGAACACAGAAAGTATCAAAACCGGACACAACAGTTCTATTCTTTCTAAATAAACAACTGATAATCAAAGAGCCCGATTTCCGGCATATTGCATGCCTACTGACTGTAACCTGAACATCACTTACATCGTCATATTCATACTAATGCAAACCGGACCGGTTGATAATGAGATCATAAACAGCGTACTGCAAGGCGAACAGGCACAGTATGCCCAATTGGTAAAACGATACCAGAATTTCGTTTTTACCATTGTAATGCGTTATACGGCTAACCGGGAAGATGCGGAAGAAATAGCCCAGGATGTATTTGTAAAAGCCTATCGCAGCCTGGCCGATTTCAGGGGCGAGTCAAAATTCAGTACCTGGTTGTATACTATTGTCACCACCACCTGCATCACTTTTTTACGTAAGAAAAAAGTAGTCATCCACTCGCTGGATACCGAGCAGGTATTTGACCTGGCCGACAATCAGAATTCAGCTTTTAAGGCGAACCAGGTAGAACAAAAATCGAAAGTGCAGGTGATTAATGAAGCATTGCGATTATTGAGCATCGATGACGCCCGCATTATTACTTTGTTTTACCAGGCCGAACAAAGCCTGGAAGAAATTGGTCGCATTCTGGGTGTTGAGCCCAATACCGCCAAAGTAAAACTGCACCGGGCGCGGCAACGGTTGAAAGAAAAAATGGAGAAACACTTTAGTGAGGTAGTTGTAGAGTTGAAAAGTTGACCGGTTTGTTAATCTTTAAAAGTAAAACAATGAGCAAGCAACAAAATATAGAAGATCGTTTGTGGGAGTACCTCGATGGCGCAGGCAGCGCTGAAGATCGCTTGTTTATTGAACAACTCATTGCTTCCAACACGGAATGGAAAGCCAAATATCAGGAATTGCTGGAGCTGCAGGACCTGCTG